>NZ_JBEOPC010000001.1:0-170299 GCF_040309765.1 Psychrobacter sp. TB20-MNA-CIBAN-0197 | reverse complement strand
TAAAAACTTTGATGCTAGCGCATCTAGGTCTTTTTTTCACCTTGCATTTGGTATTGCACTTCATGTGTTAATCTAAGAATCAAAAACATGCTGCCACTGCTTCGTTAAGCTGACCAATATTGTTAGGCTGATCAGCATCATGATGACCCGCCATGACGCTACTTGCGTGCCCGTTAAAGGCTGCATCAATAAACCAAATAAGAATAATAGCGAGAATAAAAAACTCGCAGACGCGCCAGCTACCGTTCCTTGAAAAGTTTGATTGTTAGTTAGCATAACAACAGCCTTTTAGATTTACCGTCCTTATTAAAGCGATGACTTAACGCTTTAGAACATCGAATTAAAGAGTATTAAAAATACAAATAAGAAAGTTAAAAACCTCTAACGATAACGTTAGAGGTTCTATGTGAAATGTGAAAACCAGAATGACCCTGTTTAGATTGGCGACTTAACTCTCGCCCTTAACTTAGCTATCTCCATCGACACCAGTTTTTAAGTCATAGTCATTAGCGATATCGACCGTATCACTGATATCATCGTTTGCGCCGCTTGCGGTAGTGGCATCGATATCTATCTGCTCCTGAGCTTCAGCGCCAAAGGTACCATCCTCACGCATGGCTTCAATCAGCTCATTATCGTCCTCTTCGTGCTCGACCCTTGCCATAGCGACTAGCGTCTCATCTTTAGACAGACGAATCAAGGTTACGCCCTGCGTGTTACGACCAGCACTTGCGACGTGCTCGACTGGCGTACGCACTAAAGTACCTTTATCAGATATTAAGATAATATCATCTTCTGGATCGACCTTAGTTGCGCGTACCAAAGCGCCATTACGCTCACTGGTTTTGATAGCGATAACCCCGCCGCCGCCGCGATTTTGGGTATTAAACTCTTCAATGAAAGTACGCTTACCAAAGCCGTTTTCACAAGCAATCAAAATCTCGCGGACGTCATCTTCGATAACGACTAAAGATTTAATAAACTCATCATCTTTTAGACGCATACCGCGCACACCTTTAGCGGTACGGCCCATAGCGCGAGCATCGTTTTCATCAAAACGGATAGCTTTACCGCTTGAAGCAAATAGCATCACCTCTTGACTACCGCTAGTGATACGCGCGCTCACAAGCTTATCACCTTCTTCTAAGCTTACAGCAATCAAGCCATTAGAGCGAATATTGGCAAACTGCTTGAGCTCTACCCGCTTCACCGTACCATTCGCCGTTGCAAAGAACACAAAAGGCGGCTCGGCAGTCGTGCTGCCTTCTAACGAGTCATCGTCTGTCTCGTTTACAGTCAGCTCACTTGTAGCGGAGGACTCTTCTACCATCTTTGGAATAGGCAGTATCGTCGTCACTGACTCATCAGCACTGAGTCCAATTAAGTTCACCAAAGGACGACCGCGCGAACCGCGACTGGCAATCGGGACTTCAAAGCCACGTAAGCTAAAGACGCGGCCAGTATCTGTGAAGCACAATACGGTCGCATGAGTAGACGTGACAAGCAGATGATCGATAACATCGTCTTCTTTCATCGCCGTCGCTGACTTACCTTTACCGCCGCGTTTTTGTGCGACATAATCATCGATAGGCTGAGTCTTGGCATAGCCGGTGCGCGAAACGGTCATCACCACCGTCTGCTCTGGGATTAAGTCTTCGCGGCTAAAGTCACTGCGCGAATCGATAATATCAGTACGGCGCTCATCACCGAAGTTGTCTCGAATCTCAATCATCTCATTAGAGATAATAGTCATCAGCTTATCAAAATCCCCTAAGATAGCTTCTAGGTTAGCAATCTCACGTAACAAGTCTTGGTATTCTTCAGTCAGTTTGTCTTGCTCAAGGCCAGTCAAGCGATGCAACTGCATCTCTAAAATCGCATTGACCTGCTCAAGTGATAAGCGATAACTTTGCTCGCCTTTAGTCGTATCATCGATAAGCCCGAATGGCGCTTTAGGGTCTTCGCCTTCGATATACTCAGGACGTACCGATTGGCTACCGGCGGCCTTTAGCATAGCGACGACACTACCTGAGCCCCAAGTATTACCAAGTAAGCTCTCACGCGCTTCACCGCGGCTAGCAGATGCTTTTATCGTGGCGATAATATCATCGATATTAGCGAGCGCTACCGTCAAACCTTCGAGTAGATGCCCACGAACCCGGGCTTTGTTAAGCTCATATATAGTACGGCGCGTCACCACTTCTTGACGATGGCGCACAAAGGCAGCAATCAGTTGACGCAAGGTTAATAGCTTGGGCTGACCGTTATCAAGCGCCACCATATTGATACTAAAGCTGGTCTCAAGCGGCGTCTGCAAAAATAAATTATTAACGATGACTTCAGCGGTCTCACCGCGGCGCAAGTCGATAGCGATACGCATACCGTCTTTATCAGACTCATCGCGTATTTCAGTGATACCGTCGATCTTTTTATCACGAACCAGCTCTGCGATACGCTCAATCAGCTTGGCTTTATTGGCCTGATATGGCACTTCAGTGAACACAATGCGCTCGCGATCACGGTTGACACCGGTAGTACTCATTGGCTCAATATGATAGCGACCACGTACGTGTAAGCGGCCTTTGCCCGTGCGATAAGCGTCTTGAATACCCGCGCGGCCATAGATGATACCGCCCGTCGGGAAATCAGGACCTGATATATGCGTCATCAGCTCCTCACCCGAGATTTGCGGGTTCTCAGCGTAAGCCAAGCAAGCATTGATCACTTCGGTTAAGTTATGCGGTGCCATATTGGTCGCCATACCGACCGCAATACCGGTTGTGCCATTGACCAAAAGGTTGGGCACGCGCGCAGGCAATACGCTTGGCATACGCTCAGAGCCATCGTAGTTATCTTCCCAATCGACGGTATCTTTATCCAAGTCGCCAAGCATCTGATGGGTCAGCTTGGTCATGCGTACTTCGGTATAACGCATCGCCGCCGGTGGATCATCATCGATTGAGCCAAAGTTACCTTGACCATCTACCATTGGGTAACGCAAACTAAAGTCCTGCGCCATACGTACGATCGCATCATAGACCGCGCTGTCGCCATGCGGATGGTATTTACCAATGACGTCACCGACGACACGCGCTGACTTCTTATAAGGCTTGTTGTAGTCGTTAGAGAGCACATGCATAGCATACATAACGCGGCGATGCACCGGCTTGAAGCCATCACGGACATCAGGTAGTGCACGCGAGACAATCACACTCATCGCATAATCTAAGTAGGACTGTTTTAATTCATCTACAATGCCAATAGGACTGACCGACTCGCTCATATACACTCCTTCACTCATATCCACTTTATTAATTTTGCAGGCTTTATAGATCGCTCACCACACTAAGCTGACTTTGATAACCATCAAAGAATTAGCCAGTAAAGCAACACCATAAAGCATGAAAAATCTTGGGAAAATGATGATCGTTTTAGTAGTAAATAAAGAGGACTATTTTAGCACAAATCTGCAAGCTTAGGGGTATCTATATACCAATAAAATCAAGCAAAACAGCTGATTAGCGGGCTTTATTTTTACTTGACAAAACGCTAGTAATATTACTCTGATAACCTGTCTGTTTTTCTATATTTATAGCTGCTTTATCAACAAAAAAACTGCACCTTTTCGGATGCAGTTTTTTTTGTCTACGCTATTTAATAATTACCAACCACTATCTTTTTTAGCTTAAGAGCGCTCAAAGTCTTGCTTAAAGAATTCACGAGCCGCTTGCGTACAAGCAGTGCTAACTAGTTCACCGTGATAATTACTCAGGAATGCAGCTCCCGCTGCACGAGTTGCTGACTCAACCGCCAATGCATTAGCTTGAGCCTGGTCATTGCCAGCTTGAATTGCTGTGGCATAGGCTGCTTTATAAGCATTAGTGTAAGCAGTAGTCTGAACTGACTGCACTTTAGTAGCGAATCTACTTTGAATATTATCAATAATATCGGTACTCATCCAAGCGTTACTCATAGCACTACCGATTGCTGTCACTGTATTTTGATCGCGGTCATCATCATTGGTTGTATCTACATCTAAGACTGTGATATTTAAATTAACTGATGGCGAGGCGTTTGCCTGTTGCAATATGGCAGACATAGACCCTGTATTTACATCATAAAACACGGTTGGATCGTTATTACCGCCACACAGGAGCGTTGGCATTTTTGGTATATATCCACGCAAGTCGTTATCCTTTAACGCCTTACGAAGGTTGTTTTGCGGGTTTTGTGCTGGTAGAGCATTGGTAATTGTCGGAACTAAACCATCAGGATTCTGAATCGCGTCTGCGACAAAGGCCGCTCTAAAATCAGTTTTGATAAGATAGTCGGTATTATCGAAACCTAGTGCGGCGAATGGTAGTTCAGATGGCGGTAAAGCAACTAAAAGCGGGTTGCTAGGACTTCTTTCAAACAAGGCAAATTCAGGAAGTTTATCGGCTTTTACTAATTGATCAAAGCTCAATAAATTTGGTAATTTAGTACTAGCATATTGGGCAGTAAATATCTCTGAGGTATCATTATATATATTGTATTTCTCTTGCAACCCTATCGCTAATAATGGTGCAAAGCGCGTAGCACCAAGGTTAACATTGCCAGCAAAGATAGCATCACCAAAAGCTGCTAGAGCATAAGGCCCTGATAGCGGCGCGATTGCCGTTACTGTTTTGTTTTGCGACTCTAGTAATCTCGCAGTTGCCATAGCGACATGACCGCCTTGTGAGTAGCCTGAGAGGTATAATTTACCTGAATCATCGATGTTGGTGTAATTGTCATTGTTCGCCAGCTTTTGCTTGTCAATCACTGAGCGAGCACTCTCTAGCGCATCGACCATGTCATTCGACTGCTGTTCAGCGACTAGATACGGATGATAATCAAGCTCAGAATCATCGTAGCCAGCATAGTTTGGCGCGACAACGATATAACCTTGGGCGGCAAAGTTAGCGGCTATGAGTGTTGACTCGCCGACTGCTGGATTATTGACATTACCGACTTGGGTAAAGTCATAGCCTCTATCGGTAGTCGTACCATGAGCGTACAGCAGCACCGGACGCTCGCCTTGACATTCATCGCTATCGCCAGTGGGTAACATTAACGCTGCCGTCGCGTTAGTCGCCTCACCTGCAGCGCCAACAGTCGGATAGCTGACCTTTTCAATGGTGACGCCGCACTCAGCATCAGGAGTGTCAGCAGTATCGCCAATAAGAGTATCTATTTGATCTTGGCTAAAGGCATTTATAAACTCTGAAGTAGTTGGAGATTCTGTTGATATTGACGCATTAAAATCATTATCATCATCGCCGCAAGCCGTTAGTAGTAAGCTACTAGCGACAGCTACCGATAATAGACAGCGCGACATCGTTGGGATTTTAGACAGATTGGCATGGGGAATGGTCATATTCGCTATCCTTAGCATTGAGTGACAGGGTTTTAATGTTAATTTTAGAATATTAATACAGCGCAATAGCCACTTTATCAAAAACAGCTTTAGTGATTAATAATCTATAATGCATACACCTTACTGTTTATACCGTAAAAGAGCATAAAAAGATACTTCAAATCGATAATTCCGGCTCTTGTATAAGCTCTTGAGCTCTAAGCACTCTAATATCATTCATTCTAATATAATCATAGACAAAATATTCTTAATCGCTAAACTGACTACGGGTTTTGCCTAGGGTCTATTAAAGCTCAACCCTTAAACTATTATTTTATAGGTCAATATTTTATGGATATCGTTTTAGCTATTGTTTGGATTTTGGCAATGGTGCTCTATAGCTTCTCTAGTGATTATGCCCAGTACTTTCCTGATCATAATAATCGCGCACTGCCTTTTGTGCGTTGGGGTTCGCTATTAGTCGCGATGGGCTTATCTGCATACCTTGCTCAAGCCTATCAACAACACTTACAAGGCACTGGTATTTGGGTCTTTGTCATTGTCGTCTTCGTTATTATCATATTATCTAAACTCGTCTTTAAATGGGTGCTCAAACGCCGCCGCTAAAGTACAAAATAAAGCTCTAATAAAAGTAAACTAAACATAACTACGCAGCGGTAGTAAATTTAATAATAAAGAAAATCAATTTATGACAGACAACAAAAAAGATAACTCACAAAACCAGCAGAGAGCGACACGTACCGATCGTAGCTTTGAGCCGATTGCTGATCATTTTGAAAAAAAGGTCTACGGCGGTTTAAAAGGAGAGATTCGGCTTGCGGTATTGCGCCGCGATATTTTTGCTCATGTCAATGAGCACAGTCGACGCTTAGGACGTCCGCTGCGCATATTAGATGTCGGAGCCGGCTTAGCGCAAATCGCTATAGAGCTGGCAGCGCAAGGTCACACGCTTGTCATCAATGATATCTCTGCCGCTATGTTAGACAAAGCGCAAACTCATGCTGCCGCCCTTGAGACAGGCACCAAAACCAAGCTAAATATCAGTTGGCTGGTTTGCCCTTATCAGGAGCTTGCATCCAAGCTTGCTGCAGACAGTGCTGCAGAAAACAGCGATACTAAGTTTGATCTCATCCTTTGTCACGCGCTGCTCGAATGGCTGGCCAAGCCGGCTGAGGTAATGAGATTTTTTGATACTCAGCTACGCCCTCAAGGCGCATTATCACTCTGCTTTTATAATCCAGCGAGCTTCGATTATCGCAACCTAATTATGGGTAATTTTAATCTGCTAGATAGACAGCTTGAAGGCAACTATGCCGCCGACAATAAAAAAAGCCTAACGCCCAATCATCCAGTCGCCAGACAAGAGGTAGAGGCGTGGCTACAACAACATCATTATAAAGTAGTGCTTGAGAGCGGGCTACGTGTCTTTCATGATTACGCGCCGCTTAAGCGCGGCGGTCATAACGACCCTGAAGCAGTGATAAAAATGGAGCTACGCTATTCTCAGTTAGAACCGTACAAATGGCTAGGACGCTACTTGCATATCTTAGCGACTGCGAACGGCTGATATTGACTGATATGTTTACTCCTGTTTAAGCGCGCTCAATGTAATCTATCGTACTCTGACCACGTGGTGGCATTGACGTCTTTTTCATCGAACACCACCACATGCTCAAGTAACGGCAAGATACCGATATGGCTACCAACTGCGTGGTTATGGTGGCTCGCGACTAACGACAATACCGTCTGACCACTGTCTAATTGCAGCCGATACAGATAGTTAGCACCGCGAAACACTCGTCCAACGACTAATGCAGTTTGCGGGCTATCATCATCATGAATGATATCATCAGGACGTACGAGTACTTTGATGGGCGTGCCATTAGGATAGTCATACTCGCAGTATTGCGGCTGCCCTGAGGCATCGTACACCTCCATGCGCCGATAAATATCGCCAAGTGCCGTCTCGACATGACCTTCTTTGATAATGCCATCTATCATCGCGCCCTCGCCGACGAACTCAGCGACAAAAGGACTAACCGGCTCATGATACAGCTCGCTTGGCGTTGCCCACTGTACCAGCTTGCCTTGATGCATAACCCCGACTTTATCTGCGAGAGCAAACGCTTCGTTTTGGTCATGAGTCACTAAAATAGCAGTAGTATTGGTGCGTTTTAGAATATCACGCACGCTCATCGCTAATGATTCGCGCAGCACCACATCAAGGTTAGAAAAAGGCTCATCAAGTAATAGTAACTTTGGCTTAGGAGCCAGTGCTCGAGCTAACGCCACGCGCTGCTGCTGACCACCCGATAGCTCAGCGGGACGTTTATCAGCGTGCTCGCTCAGTCCCACCAGCTCTAACATCTGCGCCACGCGCGCTTTTTTATCAGCGCTAGACCATTTATTAAGACCAAATCCAATGTTTTTGGCAACGCTGAGATGACCAAATAGCGCATAGTCTTGAAACACCATACCCATACCGCGCTTGGCAGGAGCCACCGCAAAGGAATGGCGGTTATCTTGTTCGGTTAGACGCTGATGATTGAGCTCAATTTTGCCCTGGCGGATAGGCTCAAGCCCAGCAATAGCTCGCAGCGCTGTGGTTTTTCCGCAGCCGCTATACCCCAAAAAACAACCGATCTCACCTTGTTGCAGGCTCAATGACAAGCCATTGACAATAGTCACATCATCGTAGCCCACGATTAAGTTTTCTACTTTTAAAAAAGGCTCAGTATCGCTCTTTGAGGCGCGCGGGTCACGGTAGTTACGTTGCTCGTCGCTCTGCTCACTGCTGCTATCGCTACCCGTATCCGCTTCACCAAGCGTTTGCGTATTTTGCATAGTTTGGCCTTTTTGCGGTAACGCTGATACCGGGAGCACAGATGATTTTTTGCTCACTTCTAGCCTAGCTTTGGCTTTGATAAGCTTTGGATCTAGACCTTTTGTAAGGGATTGACGGTCTTTAGAAGAAGGCTGTTTTGCATAGCTCTCCTCGGTATCTAAAGTATCATTAGTCAAGTTGGTATACATAGAAGGTTCTCGTAAGCGATAAATAAATGAGACGGGCGATAATAAATATTAGGGATACTCAATATTAGAGGTGCTCGCTGCTATTTAAAGGTGACAAAATTAAAGGAGAAATCTAAAAGTGCTCATACTAACATGTTAATCATGAACGATTACCATTTATGCAGATTAGCTATGCTTTTCACTTTGGCGTAGTAATATCCATACAGGTATTAGCCCCACCAACACAATCAGCAAACTCGGTAGCGCCGCTCTCGCCCACATGCCTTCGCTTGTCATCTCAAACACTCGTACCGCCAGCGTATCCCAGCCTTGCCGACGCGTCATTAGGGTGATTGGCATCTCTTTCATCACCTCCACAAAGCCCATTAGCAAAGCCGTCAGCACTCCCGGACTAAGTACCGGCAATACCACTTGTCGCCAGCGCTGGAACGGACTACTGCTTAACAGTTCAGCGGCGGCTTCTTGATTGACCGTCAGTCGCTGTAATTGACGATCGATCGGCTGAAAGCTCACCGTCATAAAACGCGTTGAGAGTGCTAATAGCATCACAATGACGCTACCTGATAATACTTGCTTAGTGGTAATACCAAAAGCGATCAGCTGATTGTCTAGCCAAGCAATAGGAATAAACACGCCAACAGCAAGCACGGTGCCTGGTACCACATAGCCCAAATTAGCAAGCGTGGTCATCAGTTTCGTGCTCTTATCGGCATACTGACGCTTAATCCAAGCAATGATAATAGCGAGAAAGGCAATCAGCACTGTGGTCATGCTCGCAATAAGCAGACTGTTAGTGACAAAATCGATATAGCGCGCATCAAAGTCTTGGCGGTAGTTCATCGCCGTCCAATACAGTAGCTGCAAAAACGGTACTAAAAATGCCAATAAAAATACCAGACTACAAAGCAGCGTCATGCCCCATTTAGCTGCTGCGTTACTCGTCAGGCGCTTATTACTGCTTTGCGCGGTTATCGAGCCGCGACGTGCCTGCCAATACTGCTCAAATATCACCACGATAA
The DNA here is from genome assembly GCF_040309765.1 of Psychrobacter sp. TB20-MNA-CIBAN-0197. NCBI lineage: Bacteria > Pseudomonadati > Pseudomonadota > Gammaproteobacteria > Moraxellales > Moraxellaceae > Psychrobacter > Psychrobacter sp. TB20-MNA-CIBAN-0197. The sequence continues at coordinate 160,849 of NZ_JBEOPC010000001.1, read as the reverse complement.
ACACTACGCCAATAAGTAAAGCCGCCAGTTGCGCGGCAGTAGTCAGGCTAAAAAAGCCAAACCAAGCCTTATAGATAGCAGTGGTAAAGGTATCGACATTAAATACCGATACCGCACCAAAATCCGCTAGCGTCTCCATGCTGGCAAGTAAAAGTCCACCAATAATCCAAGGCAGTGCTTGCGGCAGCGCCAAACGAAAAAACACGCGGCTACGACTGAGCCCAAGCATCTGCCCCGCTTCGATCGCGCGGTGACCTTGCGACAAAAAAGCTTGCCGCGCTAATAAGTAAACATAAGGATAAAAAGCAAGCGACAAAATAAAGCCTGCGCCCCAAACGTTGCGCACTGAGGGAATAGCAGTGGTCACGCCCAGCTCTCGCAAGCTCGTCTGCAAAGGCCCACTAAAATCAACCATACCGACAGTGACAAAGGCGAAAACATAGGCGGGTATTGCAAGCGGCAACATCAGAGCCCAAGAAAAAAACCGCTGACCTGGGAAGCGGTACATACTCGTAACCCAAGCCAGCGAAGTACCCACGCTACCCGAGATGACCGTCACCATCGCTAATAAGATAGCGGTATTTTTTAGTACTTGCGGCAGCACATACTCGCCCATATGTGGCCAGATATCAGCCATCGGCTGTGTCCAAGACAGTAGGACGATCAAAATCGGTATCAGCATAAACAACGAAATCAGTCCTAAGACTGATTTCGATAAAACACGTTTAAGAAGGGTGCGATCCTTAACGACGATAAGGTCTGGAGCCCCTATATCGTCTGCATGTTCGCACGCTTTTGGTATCGTTACCATATTACTACCATCTTCTACCCTCTATAGCGACGCTAATGAACAAGCCTTACTTATAGCCTGCTTTGTCCATCATTTGAATCGCTTGAGTTTGTAGCGAGCCAAATTTTTGAACATTGATATCATCTTGTTTAAAGCTGCCCCAAGATCTGAGCATCTCTGACTCATCAACGCCCTGTTTTACTGGATACTCTTTATCGGAGCTGGCATAGATACCTTGCGCTTCATCAGACGACAACCACTCCATCAATTTAAGCGCGCCATCTGGGTTGTCTGCTGCCGCAACTACGCCCGCGCCAGAGATGTTGACATGGGTGCCAGTTGTGTCTTGATTGGCCCAAAATATCTCTACTGGAAAATCAGGGTTTTCATCAAGGATGCGGCCATAGTAGTAGCTGTTAGCGATACCCACTTCACACTGACCAGCCGCAATAGCTTCTAGCATACTCGTATCATCGCTGAACACATCAGTGGCTAGATTATCTACCCAGCCGCGAATCACTTCTTCAGTTCTTTCAGCGCCCAAGTGCTCAATCATACTAGCGACTAATGACTGGTTATAGACCTTTTTTGAAGTGCGCAGGCATAGCTTGCCTTTCCACTTTGGATCAGCCAGATCAGCATACGTCGATAGCTCCTCAGCATCGACTTTGCTAGGGTCATAAAAGATAGTACGAGCGCGTAGCGACAGACCTGTCCAATTACCCGCTGGATCACGGTACTTCGCCGGAACGTTAGTATTTAGAGTTTCTGATGCTATCGGCTGCAATAAGCCCTGCTCTCCTGCTTGCCATAAGTTACCGGCATCAACGGTTAATAGCATATCAGCTGGGGTGTTATCACCTTCTGCTTGTAGACGCGCCATCAGTGGGCCTGTTTTATCAGTTACCAGCTCAATCTCAACGCCAGTCTCTTCGGTATAGCGATCTAATAACGGCTTAATCAGCTGCTCATTACGCGATGAATAAATCGTCACCGACTGATCGCTATTGGCCGTTGCCGCTTCAGTTGTTGATGCCTCGTCTTCAGCCGTCTGTTCAGGTGTCTGGCTTTGATTACAACCGACCAAACCTAACATCATACTAAACATAGCCACAGATAACGTGGTCTTTATGGGCTGACTTACCGCAACTGAATCATTAAGCGCTTGTAACGACATGGCTTTCTCCAAAGCTGGATTATAAACAAAAGAACATCGATAGGGGGTTATAAATAACGAGATAAACGGCTTAAAACGAGCAAATACATACTAATAGAGATGATATTAATTATCAATAACTTTATGCGACTCGCTCATAAGAGCAGAAGCTATAATGTGCTTGATGTTGCAAGGTTTGTTAATGAGGTAACAGCCACTGCCCGACAATGACGTTGACTGCCGCTTCAGTACGCAATATTCTTGAGCCTATAGTAAGCGCTTGACAGCCTTGCGTAGCTAGTAGCTCAATCTCATAGTCGATCCAGCCGCCCTCGCTACCGATAAAAACTATCTTAGGTAAGCTATCAGTAGACGCTCGCTGTAAGTAAGCTGATAGCGATAACGCACCGTAAGGATGAGCAACGATCGCCTGTCCATCTATGTCTGTGAGCAAACGCGGTAGCTTGTCTTCCACAAAAGGTTTAAAGCGTTTTTCTAAGGTGATAGTCGGCGCAATAGTATCAACGGATTGTTGTAGTCCTTCGAGTACAAACTCGTCAAGACGGCCAAGCATCGGGCTTTGCCAGTAGCTTTTTTGGCTGCGATAGCTGTTTATTAAGATGATGTGTGCCACCCCAAGCGCTGTCATATCCATAATTAATCGGCGCAGCACTTTTGGGCGTGGCAGTGCTAAAACAACGGTGAGGTCTAACTTATTAGGCGGTGCAAGAGTAAGCTGCACCTCGCGTAGCTGAATGACAGTTGGTGTCATATCATCGATAATCGCGCTGCCCAGCTTGCCGCCTAATTGTCCAATCTTTAAGCTATCGCCTACCTGCAAGCCTAATACCTTATGGATATGATCGATTTGTTTAGGGTCGCTGATATAAGCTTGAGCGCTTGTAGCGTCAGCATTTGAGAAATTATCGATGGGTAATAGTAGACAGTTCACAGCACTTCTCTACCCGTTACTCCTTGTAATGACTGACTAATGACCGTCTCAATCATCTCAAGTTGCTGCGTAAGCACCGCTTGTTGCTCACTTGTCAATTGCGCGCCTGCCTGCCCTGCGCGCTTAGCGGCTGATAAATCACTCAGCCAAAGCTGTAACTGGCTATACATCTTAGCCTGATCTGATGAGTTTGCGCTCTTACTAGTGTTTGATGATTGGCTTTTACTAGTCTTTTGCAGAGCATCATTCTTTGAATTTTGAGAGAGCAATTGCTGATGGTCTTGATAAAACTCATTATTAGGCTGATAAAGCGCCCCTACCTCTACCAGTTTATCCACCACACTCTGACAAGACTGCGTATATTGGCCCATTAGCACAGGCGTCGCTACGCTCGCAGGCTCAACAGGATTATGACCGCCGATATCTACCAACGAGCCGCCGACCAAAGCCACATCCGCTTGCTCATACCAGTGCATCAGCTCGCCCATCGTATCCGCAAGATACACTTGGGTCTGTGCAGTGATAGGCTCATCCAAACTACGCCTTGCCATAGTCAGATTAGTGGCTTTGATAAGCTCAGCGACCTCAGCGAAACGTTCAGGATGTCTAGGTACGATAATCAGTAGCGTATTGGCAAGCTTAGGATCTGACAGCAACTGCTGCTGCCATGCCAGCGCAATACTCTCTTCGCCTGCATGGGTACTTGCTGCTATCCATATCGGCCGATTGAGACCCTTTAGCGTCATACTATTTGTAGACTCTTGCTCTACTTGCATATTTGTGGCTACTGGTTTTGGCGTGTTAATCACCCATTTTAATGAGCCGGCTACTCGTATCTGTGAGCTTAATGCGCCAAGTTGGCGAAAGCGTTTCGCCGACTCATCGTCCTGCGCGATAATCAGCGTTAGATTTTGCATCATGCTCGCGCTGACCGATTCGATCTTTTGGTAGCTTTTGAATGAAGAGGCGGATAAGCGTCCATTGACCAAAATACTAGGGATTTGCTGAATCGAGAGTTTGGTTAAAATATTGGCCCAAAGCTCAGTTTCGATAAACAAAGCGGCCATCGGCTGTACGTGACTTAAAAACTTATCAATGACAGCCGGACTATCTACCGGCACGTAGCTATGAGTCAGCCGTCCTTGCGCGATATCGTCAGCAAAACGCTGAGCGGCACGCGCAAAGCCCGTCTGCGTGGTATTGGTCAACCAAATCTGGTAGCCCTTCGCTAGTAAAGCGTCTAATAAAGGCGCGGCGGTGTTGGTCTCGCCTAAAGACACCGCATGACACCAAATTATTTTTTGAGTCGAGATATCTGCCGTTGATGGAGCTGCGAGCGCCGGATACTGCTTACCAAAGCGCTGAGCCACTTCTTGCTGATAGTTGTCGCGCTTATGCGAGCGGCGCCAGACTTGCAGACGATATAAGGGTTTGAGAATACCAATCACCACCCGATAATACCAAGGCGGGCTTTGCGGAGTACGCATAGCAAGCTTCATCGGCTCAGCGTAAACTTCGACTAAATCGACGCTAGGCTCCTGTGTCTCTATATCTGTTGAAGACGGCGGGGTATAAGAGGACGGCATGACATGAGACCCGTTCAATAAGGGATAAGACGGCAGCAAACACAGCCGACACGTTAACTTAAGCAGACAAGACGAAAAACTAAAAATGAGCGTGACAATTTTACCGTAAACTTTAGTCAATGAGAATTAGCCATTAGACAAATATAATTAATAAAAGCGCCGCTACCACTATCGCGCCAATAAGCCACTGATATCGCTTTAAGCTGTGCTGCTCTTGCGCTTTAGTCGTCATCAAGAGCTGTGCTTGCTGCCACTCTTGATTGATAGTTAGCGCTTCAGGATGACCGTTGTCCGCCGCCTGCTCGAGCCAATATTTGCCCATGTCTATATCTTGCGTCAGCCCAAACCCTTGATAGTACAGCTTACTTAACAAGCGCTGGGCGCGGCTATCATTGGCGTTAGCGGCTTGTTTGACTAAGCTTATACCCTTCTCCTTACTCGCCTGATCTATGCTAGCCCGATCTGTACTAGCTTTGTCCTTATCAGACTCGCTATCCATATTTAACTTAGCGGTGCCTTCGCCTAATAGCTCATACATCGCGAGTCGGAGCATAGCGGCAGTATGGCCGGCGTTAGCTGATTTTTGTAGTAAGCCTAATGCCTGCAGACGAGCGGCTTGATGAGTATCAGAGAATTTAACTTGCGCGCGTGGTTTGTTTTGTTTTGCGATATGACGCTCGAACTGATCGAGTATATGACAAGCTTGCTCATATTCCTTGTTTCCAGCATTTTGCGGTACTTTAATCTCATTGAGCTCGTTTAACAAACGAGTAAAGATCTCAGGCGTCGGTTGGGCGTTTTTATTAGCAACTTTATTATTTGCGGTCTGGCTATTAGGGCTTTTATGAGCAGGGTTATTAACTTCATTATTGGTTGCAATTTTAGGATGGTTATCGCTATCCGTTGGCTTTAACTGCGCTGTGGTTGACGATAAGACAGGCTGAATAGGCGGCTTAGCGTTTATCTGCACTGATTCATCTTGTCCTAAGTGTTGCTGATATTCTGAGTTATTTTCCGTATTCGCTGGCAGCCTTTGAGTCTCTACTGTGGTATTCGCCGACTGAGATGTTTGAGATATTTGCGAAGACACTTGAGGCAAGCGCTCTTTGACCGCTTGATATAGACCGCTAGCAATCTGTCCTCCTTGAGCGGCGACAAACTGCCTATCAATATGACCAAATAGGCGCAAACCGATTGGCTCTAAAGCAAAAAATAACGCCGCTGCATGAGCGCTTACCTCATTTAAATCATCGTTTACCTGAGCACTGTCTTCTCGATAAGCTACTGCCATGTCTTGATAAAAATCATCGGCAGATAGGCTCAGCTGAGGATATCGGCGGCGTAGATCAGACTGACTGTACCAATGCGGCAAGCTTTGCCACTCACCGGCTAAAATGCGGCCGGCATAAAACGCAAGGAACCATAATAGATGGCGAAAGCGATCATCTGCCAATAAGTGCTGCTCTGTTACTGCGTTTTTAGCATTATCTCGGCGTATCTGTAATAGTAGCGTGTCCACGCGCTGCAAACTCGCTAGCGTCTCATCTAACTTACAAGCCTGCAGCTCAGCCTCATAAGCGACACCGCCTGCGATAGGACGCTGAGCCAAAAAGTCCTGCCAGTACCCTTCAGCGATATAATCCAGTGAAGTCTTGGCTACAAATGAATCAGAGCTGACAGACATAGCGAAACGTATCCTATGGGTGAATAAACATGCAAATTATAATAAGGGACTAAACAAGCGTATCACATTATCGAACAAGCTTTTAGAACGAGGGCGCTGCTGCCAATAATGCAGCTCCAAAAAATCACAATTCTCCAAATAAGCGTTTTGGCAGCTCAGAACTTGCGCCACCATCTCTGGGGTATAAATCGCCAAAGTCACCTCCATATTCAAATAAAAGCTACGCATATCGATATTCACTGTACCAAACAGGCAGTAATCATCGTCAATGACCACGGTTTTGGTATGTAGCAAGCCGCCTTCAAAGCGTGCAATCTTCACGCCCGCCTCTAACAGCTCTTGATAATAAGCCTGCGAGGCATGCTGTACCAGAAATGAATCTACTTTCTTTGGCACAATCAACGTCACATCGACGCCGCGCCTTGCAGCTGTAGTTAGCGCCCCAGATAAGGCTTCGTCTGGCACGAAATAAGGCGTAGTAATCTGAATGCGCGTATTAGCACGGTGGATAACCGTGACTAGCGTATTATAAATGACATGCCCGGTCAGCTGCGGCGCTGATGGGATCAGTTGAGCGATAACGTTATTGACTATTGGCATAGGCGCAATATCTATCAAGTTTGTCCCCGCTAATGGCTGCACGGCACTCTCTTGCGTATGCCCCTGCTCATCAAGCAATTGCACCCGACTGTTCAGATCGTTGATAGTAGGATGCATCACACAGAGCTTACGCGTGTAATTATTTACCCGCTTATCAAGCTCATAGAGATTATCTTGACTCTCAGCGCCGATATCGGTGACCACCACTTTACTCATAGCCGTCGCGATACTAATCGGTTGCACGCTTGTGCTCCGAATCATCACATCGATCCACTGGCCGACGTTTTTATCTTGTTTAAAATAGTTAGGATCAACCAGATTGAAGCTACCGGTATAGCCTATATACTCATCGATGACGATAATCTTGCGATGATTACGCAAGTCTGAGCGCTTAAACAAGGTCTTAAGTAGACCTACTGGCAGTGACTGATAAACAAAGACACCGGCATTTTCTAAAGCTTCTTGGTGCTTACGATTAAAAAACCCTAGACTACCAACACTATCCGCTAGGATGTGACACTCTACCCCGCGCCTCGCGGCACTCATTAAAGCCTGCAGTACTTCAAGCACCTGGCCTCTCGGGTAGATAATATAAAACTCCATATAAATAGTGTGAGCAGCATTATGAATATCAGCAATAAGCTGATCAAAAATAGCGCTTGGACTCGTCAGCAGCTGCATTTGATGACCAGCAAATACGCCAAAGCCGGTCTTTCGCGTCCCGATAGAGCTCACCCCGCGATAATGATCGGACAATAGATCTTGGCCTTGATCAAATACCAAACGCTCGCGCGCTGCCATATCGTTGGTCAATAGCTGCGCTTGGTCAACGCGCTGCCGATAGCGCCGCCCAATCATCGGCTCACCTAATAATAGATAAGCGATAAAGCCGACTAAAGGCAGCGTGTAGAGCATAGCAATCCAAGCAATAGACACGCCAATATTGCGCTGCACTGTGACGATACGCAGCGTCATAACGACCATCAAAGTAATATGCAATACTAAACCAAGACCGGCCAAGTCGATCCAGGACCAAGGCGCAAGTGTCTGTTGTGTCGCTAAAGGGTCTATAATACTCTCCAATGATTAAGGTGTTCTAAGCTTGCAGCATCTATTAGCGTTTATGCAGCTTATATAGCACGTCTATCTATAGGTATGAAAAACAAACTGCTATGGTAAGCCTCCTTCCTATAATGTATCAAATGTAATTTATCATCCAACGCCGTAAAACCACATCCTTCTAGGGCGTGGATATCAGGCGTCAATCGTTGTCGCCCAGTATAGCGAACCCCTTGATAACCAAATACATTGAGATCATAATTATCCCATGAAAACGCTCAAGCTACGCATCAAAGACAAACATGCCACTCAGCTTAATATCTTGGCTGGGTCAGTTAACTTTGTCTGGAATTACGTCAATGAGCTTAGTTTTAAACATTTACAGCGCACAGGCAAATTCTTTTCAGCCTATGACTTGGCCGCTTATACCAAAGGTAGTGGCGAGTATTTAAACTTGCACAGCCAAACCTTGCAAGCGATTAGTGAGGTTCACGCTAAATCCCGTAAACAGTTTAAAAAAGCCAAACTCAACTGGCGCACCAACAACCCAAAGGCCAAACGTAGATCTCTTGGCTGGATTCCTTTTAAAAAGACCGCCATTAAGCATATCAGTACGCGCCAAAGCGGTAAAAAGTCTTTAAAAAGCACCCTGCAATTTAGCTTAGCTAACCGTCAAAAGCTCACAATAGACCTATGGGATAGCCATAACCTCTCGCTCTACAGCATCAATACTTGCGAATTGGTGCAGGACAATCGTGGTCACTGGTATGCCTGTATCACCGTTAAAGAATTTCCAAAGATTAAGTGCGGCACTGGCCAAGTCGGTATTGATTTAGGCTGTAAGGATTCAGCGGTCAGTAGTAATGGCGATGTTCTAACCACTAAGCTGACCCATCAATACGCCGAAAAACTGGCAATTGCCCAAAGAGCCAAGAATAAAAAACGGGTCCGTGCCATTCACGCCAAGATTAAAAATACCCGCCAGGATTTAATTCATAAATTCACATCAAAGCTTGTCAAAGCCAACAGCCTAATCGTTGTTGGAAAGATTAAATCAACATCATTCACTTCATCCAAACTGGCCAAATCCGTCTATGATGCTGGTTGGTTTGAGATTAAGCGGCAACTGGATTATAAATGCGCGAACGCAGGTTGCCACTATATCGAAGTCAATGAAGCGTACAGCACCCAAACCTGCTCGTGTTGCGGCTCTCGCCAAGACAGTCCGAAAGGTAGATCAGGTCTTGGTATAAGAGAGTGGTTTTGTCGTTCTTGTAAAACGACCCATAACAGAGATGTTAATGGAGCAAAAAACATTCTCGCGGTCGGGCTTGGCCGTCTTTAGTAGGAATCCCCGTTCCTTTAGGTCGGGGAGGAAGTCAACAAATAATATTGCCTACAAACCACTATTATAATTCGCTTTTAGCCAGTTACATTATTTATTTGTCGAATTTATAAAATAGTATTTGACAGGCATCACCAAATCTATATAATACACACCCACAGCAAGGGGCTTTATTGGTTCTGAGTTGTTAGAGGTTTTATAGTTTAAAGCGGTGACAGCTTTAAACGAGTTAGAAATTCTAATTTAAGGATTTCAGTACCTAGTTTAGGTACATAACTTCTAGAAAATTCCCTTTAAGGAATTTTCTCTTGCGAAGCTAAAATTGCAGTGCAATTTTTTAACGCTTCTCAGGGTGATTAGCTCAGTTGGTAGAGCGTCTGCCTTACACGCAGAATGTCGGCGGTTCGAATCCGTCATCACCCACCACTTATTAGCAAGTGAGCCTTTTATAAAGGCAAGATGCTAAGACGACCTAAGCAGCGGTAGTTCAGTTGGTTAGAATACCGGCCTGTCACGCCGGGGGTCGCGGGTTCGAGTCCCGTCCGCTGCGCCATATTTGAAAAATACATTTAACCACAAGGTTTAAACGATTTTCGCCTCAAGTATTCATTTACTTGGGGTTTTTTTGTTTTTAGGCTTTGACGCATTATAAATAAGGCGTACTCATCGTCATAGAGTCGTCTTCTGCTTCGATAAATATTATCGCTATTATTCCATCACTACCCCTCTAAAGCTTTGCTATTAGCACTTAATCGTCTGGTCAAAGCACCCCTTCTAGTCAATCGTGACCCATCTATTATGAGTATTCAGTAGTGCCCAAAAAACTACTCATAACAACTACTCATATGGCCACCACTGATTGCTCTTTTTCATAATTATCAAACCCTGCGGTAGCTATTATCGCAAGTCAAGGAAACGCTATGGCTTTTCGCCCTCCGTTAAAACATCTGCATATAAAGACTCAGGACTCAGGATTTTTTGAGGGTCTTAATCGCTTTGTGGCCCTGAGCGCTCTACTACTAATATCTTTAGTTGTAATTTGGATATTAAGTGATATCGAGCGCTCCGGTATCGTCCTCAGTGCTATAAAAAACTGGTCTTATGCTAATCTTAATGGCTATTATATTTATGCCGTTTCCTTCTACATCATTGTCTGCCTGACCGTCATATTATGGCCCTCGTTTGGGCGCACTAAGCTTGGAAATGATCCCAATGCAAAACCTGAATTTTCAAACTTCTCATGGTTTTCAATGATCTTTGGAGCCGGCATCGGTATCGGGGTATTGACCTATAGCGCCGCCGAGCCGCTTTGGCATCTGTCCAGTAACCCCGAGACTATCATGTCAAAAGACTTGATTATGGCAACGCTAAGTAATAACGGTATTAGGCTGCCTGAAGGGGCGGATGTCTTTGCTGTTTATCAAGAGCAAATTGCGGCCAACACGATAGCCCCTATTGATGGTGTAGTGCTACCCAGAAGCGAGGAGGCATTATCTGCCGCTTACCGTTACTCTTTTTTGCATTGGGGTATTAGTGTCTGGGCGACTTATAGTTTAGTCGGTATCTGCTTGGCGTTTTTTAGTTACGCACGCGGCTTGCCACTAACGATGCGCTCTGCTCTCACGCCACTGTTTGGTAAGCACTTAGAGGGCAAGCTTGGAGATATCATCGATATCTCAGCGGTGATTGCCACTATCTTTGGTATTTCGCAAACTATTGGAGTGGGGCTAAGCACCTTTGCCTCAGGCTTATACAGCATTACCGGAGCTGAGTGGCTAGTGACTAACACGGCGAGTCCTGAACCGACCACTGGCGCGCTGCTGTTATCGTTATTTATCGTGATGTGTCTATCGACTGCTTCTGCGCTATCGGGAGTGGGACGCGGGGTGAAATGGCTCAGTAATATTAATATGGTATTGTCGATCTTATTACTGGCTTTCTTCTTGATCTTTGGCGCAACGATGTTTGCCTTAGAGATGCTCGGTAAAGGTATTTTTAACTATATCGTCAATCTACCGGCGATGATGTTTACGGTTTGGGATCCAAATACAGAGCTTGGCAGTTGGCAGACCAGCTGGTCTATTTTTTATTGGGCGTGGTGGATCGCATTTGCGCCATTTGTCGGTATGTTCTTAGCGCGCATCTCTAAAAACCGTACTATTCGTGAGTTTGGCCTGATAGGTATCGTCGCGCCTAGTCTGACGCTATTTATTTGGTTCACTTTAATCGGTGGTACGGGTATCGATTTGGAGCTCAGCGGCGTCGCAGGAGGTCAGATATTCGACTCAGGCTTAACCGCTCAGCTGTTTGAGATTATAGGCTTTATGCTGCAGCCAGCGATGGCTATCGGCGTCTCCGCGATGGTTGTGGTCCTCTTGCTTACTTATTTGGTCACCTCAGCCGATTCAGCGATATTAGTGATTAATCTCATCAATGCGGCAGGTAAGATCAACATTAAGAATAGAGCCAAGCATATTCTTATTTGGATTGTCGCTTTGACCGCGGTGATTGCTGCATTACTTCTCGCAGGTGGACTAGATGCCATTACTTCTGCCATGATTATCGCGGCGGTGCCCTTCTCGTTTATTATTATCTTAATGGCGATCAGCTTATTAAAGGCGCTTATTGTCGATCTAGTACAAGCGCGTAAGTCTTAAAGTTTTAGCGTTAACGGTGTAAAGTTTAAGTATTTTCAACCTCAAACAGTGATCTGTTTGGGGTTTCTACTTTGGTTAGATGGATTATCTTTCACATCCGTACAGCGAACTATTTATTATCGTTAATGATCAAAAAGATCCAAATACCCCTTCTCTTCCTAAATGCTCTGTTTCATTTACAAAAAAGCAAAGCTGACCATTTGGTCAGTTATTCTTTATAAATCATAAACTTAGTGAACCCTTTTCTTAAACACTGCCTATATAGCTGATTTTGTTCGCTAATTTTCCATTGTCAGCGCCTTTAGAACGTGCTTAACTGTTTCAGATTGTTAATAAATATTGTAATAAGTAACCACGTGACGCCTCAATCAACTGTGATTTACGTGATTACCTTACTAGGCATTTCCCTTTATAAACGGCTACAGCGAAAGTAAAAAACTTTGCATTTAGAGATCAGCTTTTAATGAATGCCGTTATTATAAGTTAAGCCTGTTTTCGATAGTTAACTATGTTTCGCCAACGACTGTACATAAAGGAGTATTACTGTGCGTCATCCTCTCTCAATTGCATCAACCTCTGTGACCGAGATCAAAAAACCTTGCCTAAATATTAAGCGCTCTGTTGCCAAACCATTAGCCACGGCTGTTATCGCTACACTAGCACTAGGAGCGTTTAGCAATGCGCAGGCTAAAGTGCTGTTTTCAGATACTAGCGTCTCACTGCTATACGGTGAGGATTATGAGCTAGCAAAAGATGGCGAGCTGACTACGCTCACGCTTGAGCATGCCTCTGCGCATACTTGGGGCGGCGTGTTTTTCTTCGTTGATCGCTTGCAAGGCGCGAGCGATAATGAGAAAAGCCGAGCCAAAGACATCTATGGCGAGCTTGCGCCTAAATTTAAAGTCGCAACCTTTAATGATAGCTTTATCAAACAAGTCAATTTTGCCGCTCAATACGAGTTTGGCTCCAACTCTAGCGGCTTTAGCCAAGACAACTATCTGGTTGGAGTCGGTGCGGATCTCGATGTGCCTATCGGAGGTATGAAATACGCTTCCGCGTCCTTGTATCATGTATTCAATAACAACTCAGGCCCTAATGACGCTGATGATCAGCAAATTACTTTGACTTATGGTTGGGAGAAAAACAACTTCGTCGTTGATGGCTATATTGATTACTCATTTAACAATGATGATTTAGAAGATCAGCTACATATTAATCCGCAAATTAAGTACAATTTGCAAGAGGCGCTAGGCATCGATAACCGTATTGAAGTGGGTTTGGAATACAGTTACTGGCGTAATAAATTTGGTTTGGATGGCGTCAATCAAAGCGTACCTAGTGCCTTAGTAAAAGTGCATTTCTAAATCTCAGTAGCCTCATTATAATAGCGTTAGACAATATCCAACCCTCATTCAAGCTTAATGTTGAATGAGGGTTTTTTATGAGTACAGTTTGATAAAATAAGTAAACTTATGAATCTCGATGCTTATCATTGTAGAATAACAAGTGTGACGAGCAGCTCATATTTCACGCTAATACTAAATGTTTGTTTCGCTTGAAGTGACTATAAATCACTCTTAAAAATGGACTTTTTATGACTCATAACCTCCCTAAAGCGTCGCTAGGCTACTTCCCTACGCCCTTGATTGAATTGACACGTTTAAGCAAAACGCTTGGCGGCCCCAATATCTATATGAAGCGCGATGACAATACGGGACTCGCCCTCGGCGGTAATAAAACGCGTAAGCTTAAATACATTATCGGTGATGCGTTAGCCAAAGGCGCGGATACGGTGATTACTGCAGGTGCTATTCAGTCCAATCATTGCCGGCAAACGGCAGGGGCTGCGGCAAGCCTCGGGCTTGAGTGTCATCTCGTCTTAGGCGGCGAAGAGCCCGAGCAGCCGCAAGGTAATCTACTACTCGATAAAGTCTACGGCTGCCATATCCATTGGGCAGGCGAGAACCGTAAGGGGGAAGATATTCCAGCCCTCGTGGCACAGTTAAAAGCTGAGGGCAAAAAACCTTATGTCATTCCTTACGGCGGCTCTAATGAATTAGGTGCGGTGGCCTTTATCGAGGCGTACAAAGAGCTTAACGCGCAGCGTGAAGCGTTAAAGGTAGATTTTAGCCATATTATCTTCGCTTCTAGCTCTGGCGCGACTCATGCCGGCTTAATGCTTGGCAATAAAATACTGCAGACTCATAGTCAAATAGTCGGCATCAATATTGATAAAGGTGAGATGGATAAAGTGCCTTTTGATGAGCATATCGTGAGCCTAGCCAACAGCACAGCGCAGTTGATTGCAGCCGATTATCAGTTCACTGCGGACGATCTGATACTCAACTCTGATTATGTTGGCGACGGTTATGGGGTGATCGGCGAGCTTGAAAAAGAAGCGATTGCATTGACTGCGCAAAACGAAGGTATTTTGCTGGACCCTGTTTATACGGGACGCGCGATGGGCGGACTCATCGATATGATACGCACCGGGCAAATCAAAGCAACCGATAACGTCTTATTTTGGCATACCGGAGGCGCGCCGGCACTATTTGCCTACGCTGATGATTTAGATATACGTTAACGAAACTTGCACAGCGCGTAAAACCTTCTAAATTGAAAAACCAGTGATGAGCTAGTATCTTTTGCCTAAATATTCGGCTTAGCAGCAGTATTGTTCATTCTATTTTAAAGGTTTTTTATGGGTCAAATCAGTGACTGGGTACTCTCTATCACGGCGAAGTTTGGCTACTTTGGCATTATCTTTGCCATGTTTGCCGAAAACGTCTTTCCGCCTATTCCCTCTGAGGTCATTATGCCTGCTGCTGGGTTTGCCGCCTCAAATGGTGAGCTTAATCTCATACTTGCCATACTAGCAGGGACGCTTGGCGCGGTACTTGGTGCGTTACCACTGTACTATTTAGGCCGCGTGTTTAATGAAGAGCGCTTGATAGCCTTAACCAAAAAATATGGCAAATTTGTTTTTGTAAAACCTGACGATATCAAAGCTACCAATGAATGGTTCGATAAGCACGGTAAAAAAGCGGTATTCTTTGGTCGTATGGTGCCTGGTATCCGCTCGTTTATCTCGATTCCTGCCGGTATGAATAATATGCCGATGCTACCGTTTTTGGGGCTCTCCGCACTTGGTGCAAGCATTTGGACGACAGGTCTGACGCTCGCGGGTTACTATATGGGCCAAAACTACGAGGTTATTGAATCGACGCTCGCCCCTTACTCGACAGGTATTGGCATCCTTATCGTTGTCATTATTATTGGCTGGTTTGTAAAGCGGCGTTTATCTGATAAACACTAACAAACGCGCAGGCCGATAATCACTAAGTGCTAACGCCTTGATTTACTTGTCGATAGCGTCCAACCCTAAGCGCATCCAAGTAATCGCCTGCTCTTGATGCTCTGTCATCGCATTCCAAATACCGTCTTCGCTAAAGATAGAATGAGCCTCACCAGAGTGCTTAATCGTGACATCAGCCTTGCGATCTTGCATCCACTGCGGACTTAAATAGTATTCTTGTACCTCAGACAGTAGCGCTTCTGCCTCTCTCCAATCTTGCTGCGCCTGTAATAACTTTGACTGTAGAGCAGACCAACGCTCAAATTTGTGTTGTATGTCTTGTGGATCGACTCTATCAGTCATTTTTAGCTCCTAACCATTTATCAAAAGTTCAATTTCAAAGTATCACTTGTGCGAGTGTATAAAATCCACTAGCTTTTAGATAGTGGGTTTCTGCAAAAATGAATAAGCTAATATATCGGTTTTAAAGCCGCTATTTATGCGCTCATCTGCTCACGGTTATGCGGCTCGTTAAAGTCAATAACTGGGCCAAGTGGTATGATCTCAGTCGGATTGATAGTGTCATGACTGGTATAATAGTGCGCCTTAATGTGTTCCATGTTGACAGTCTCGCTGATACCGGGCACTTGATATAGCTCTTTGAGATAGTTCCAAAGGTTAGGATAATCAATAATACGGCGAATATTACATTTAAAATGACCGACATAAACCGCATCGAATCTTACCAAAGTGGTAAATAGTCGCCAATCGGCCTCAGTAAGTCTATCGCCTACTAAATAACGGCTCGTTGCCAGACGCGCCTCTAATTTATCAAGGCCGTCAAACAACTCGGTTACCGCCTCTTCATAAGCCTCTTGCGTTGTCGCAAAGCCTGTTTTATAGACGCCATTATTGACTGATGAATAGACCTGCTCATTAATCTCATCAATCTCGTTTTTTAGATCATCTGGTAGTAAATTAAGCGGTGTTGCCCCGACTTCATCAAAGGCGGAGTTGAACATACGGATGATCTCAGAGGACTCATTACTGACGATAGTATGGTTTTTTTTGTCCCACAATACAGGGACTGTCACGCGGCCGGTATAGTCAGATTTTGCTGCGGTATACACCTCATACATATAATTGGCATGGTTGATCGGATCTTGAATGACACCGTCGCTGTCTTTAAAGGTCCAGCCGTAATCGCGCATAAACGGATGCACTACCGATAGCGATATCATATCCTCAAGCCCTTTGAGCTTACGATAGATAGTCGTGCGATGCGCCCAAGGACAAGCTAAAGACACATATAAATGATAACGGTTTGGCTCAGCCTTAAAGCCGCCCTTTCCTGTTGGGCCTGCGCCACCATCTTTGGTTACCCAATTGCGAAAGCCCGACTCTTCGCGTTTAAAGCGGCCGCCAGTAGCATCCGTGTCATACCACTGGTCTTGCCACTGTCCTTCTACTAATAATCCCATCATCTTATCCTTATCAAAACATTATGCTTTTTAACGAACTCTATAAAATTCTGCTTATGCTCATTTAGGCAAAGCACTAAGTGAATATACGTTCATGTTAGCTTGGTCCGACTATAACACTTTACTCGCCAGCTATACATTAGAGTAAACAAATATGACTCTGAATCATAAAACCTGTCTGCTGACTAAATGCAGGTGCTAGAAATCAGTAGAAGACGATACAGCAACTAATCTGGACGCTAACCACCTAATAACTAACACTTTCTTACCTAAATTACTCACCGTTACACTTAGGCTATTTTTACGACAATTCTTGTCTAATTTGAGCTATTAAACCATATTATTATGACTTTATAACTGAGTATAGCTTTACTATTAATAGCTCTGTTCTTACATGACTGACGCCTAAAATTATAAAAATAACTTTAAAATTATAATTATCAATACTTAACCCTATTAGCCATAAGTTACGTGGATGCTCAAGGATAGATCATGACCGTTAATGAAGTGACTGCTTTTACGCCTAATTTCACTACTTATCATTCAAGCCGCAGCTCTTATGCTGAAGGTTTGGATAATGAGGATACGGTTAGTTTAAGTTTTCAGATTATGACTCGTGCTGAACCGTTTGAGGTTGTCACAGCGACTATTGAGTCTTTGCTAGCCATTAAGTCCGCTAATGACGAGATTCTCATTATCGATAACAACCATACAGATAAAGCCTTGTACGAGCCTTTGGCCGCTTATTGCGCCAGTTTGGCAAGTGAGCTTAAAGTACGTTTTTATCATGTGGATAAAGTCGCTAACTTTAAATCAGGAGCGCTGAACTTAGCGCTAGAGTTGATGGACGCAAGCTGTAGTCATATTGTGGTAGTCGATAGTGATTATCAAGCGCTCCCTTATGCTAGAGAAGCTATCGCTCAAGCAATAGTAGACTATCCTACTCATGCTTTGTTGCAGTTTCCGCAGTTTTATCGCGATAAAGGCCTAATAGATGTGCATAGCGAATTAAACCATTATTTTAATTATCATCTGTACCGCCCTTTCAACCGTCAGCGCGCGTTATCAACGGGTACTTTTGCAGTTATTCGCAGGCAAGCCCTTACCCAACTAGGCGGCTGGTCTGGCGCGTCTATTACTGAAGATGCGCAAATGGGTGTCTTGATGCACCGGCAAGGGCTGAAGAGTCAGTTTATCCCTAAAGTGATAGCGACAGGCCTGTTGCCCAACACTTTGCCGGATCTTATCTGTCAAAGACAGCGCTGGATTTATGGCAATATGCAAGTGCTGAGCTCTTATTTTGCTACTGATAAGCAAGCGTCGGTAGCAGAGAAAACACCTTTTAAAGCTCAACAAAACTCTGAGCGCCTATCTTATATCAGAGCGCATCTCTCGCAGCTTAGCGCTTGGGTCAACTTCACTGGCTTATTTATTTTGCTGCAGCTAGCGTGTGTCCTGATGGTTACTGGCGCTTTATTACTTAATTTTGCAGCAAATTTTCAGTTATTACTCGCGCCTTTGTATGCCGTTTTTGCCAGCTACGCGCTGTTTTTAGGCAGACGCTTTTGGGCTTATAGTCATGATAGCGCCCCTCTTAACCAGCAAATACATAGCGCTAAACAAACTAGCCATAAGCCTGCCTCTCTTCTACAAAAATATAAACCGTTAAAAAAACAAACGCGAGCTTGGCTGCTGCACCTGAATTTTTGGGAGTTTGGCGCTTTATCGTGGATGCCAGTACTTTGGGGCCGTGACAAACCTTTTATTTGTACGCCTAAACAAGCTAATAGTAGTACCTCTCGCTCGACCTTTATAGCCAATATCAGGGCGCTACCTAAACTGCTATTGATGCTTAACTTGGCTACTTTGCTACTAGTTGCGCCTTTTTCTCCGCTTTATTCGCCGGTGTTGTTTATTGCTGCTTTAGTGATTTGTTTGATAAAAGTGTTTGCTGCCAGTGTGGCGCTAGACAACTATCGTTATCAGCGAACAGAGGGACAAATTATTAACTTTAAAACGCATAGCCAGTATAAAGCTGGGCGTAAGCCAAGCAAAACGGCTACCTCACTAGCAAAAGCTAAATCTATTCCATCAACAGCTATGAGCCGTCACTCTATTAATAAAGCTTGCGCGGACAAAGAAGCCGCAAGCTCATAGCTGTTTTTATTCAGCTTGTGCGGCTATTGATAATAAAAGCTATAACGAACGTTTAAACCGATATAAATATAATACCGGTATAAATACAATACTTACATTCTCCTTATCGCCCCTTACTGGACACATTATGTCACTGACAAATCCTAAAGCTTCGATGCAGATTCGCTCTGCGCCGCTCATGCATGCGCCTCTAAAGATCGCTATCATCGCTCATTCGCTCTATCCGATTGCACAGCCTTATGCTGGCGGTTTGGAGATGATTACTCAGCTACTATGTGATGAGCTAGTCGCGCGCGGTCATGACGTACTGCTCTATGCTCATGAGGACAGCCAAACGCAGGCTAACCTACAGCCGCTCATGACTCGCGAACAGTTTGATGCTTTAGTTTATGACAATGAGCACGACTCTGTCGGCATGAGCCGTGAGGATATGTATCAGTATCTTGTATATCAGCAGGCGCTTAGCGATATCATTGCTAGGGACAAACGCGGCGAGATTGATATCATCCATAACCATAGTCTGTATCACGTACCTATGCTAACGGGTCAGGCATTTGGTAAGCGTTTTTTTACTACCTTTCATACGCCTATTTTTCCACATATACGCTTAGCTTTATTAACCCTGCAGCAAGGCACTGCCACGCAATTTACTTCAATCAGCGCTCACCAGCAGCAGCTGTTTGACGAGTTTGTGCCATCACATGTGGTCTATAACGGTATCGATGTCGACTCTTTTACAGCCAATATTGAGCCTATTAACGAGGAGGTTTATTTTTGGTATGGGCGTATTTGCCCCGAAAAAGGCACACACTTAGCGATGCAATACTGTCAGACAGCGGGTAAACACTTGATTATCGCAGGTCCCAAAAGTAATCAAGAGTATTTTGATAGCAAAGTTGCGCCACTACTGGCAGCGGATGCCGATAAGGCAGATGGCGAGGCGCTATTCACTTACGTGGGTCACTTAACCAAAGATCAAATCAACGACTATTTGTGTCAAGCAACCGCCATGCTATTTACGAGTACTTGGGATGAGCCGTATGGCCTCACTTTGGCTGAGAGCTTAGCCTGCGGTACGCCAGTGATAGGCTTCGACGTAGGCGCTGCGGCAGAGATTATCAACGATGAGACAGGTATTATCGTCCCTAAGTGTAATGAACAGGCCTTTGTAGCAGCTTTTGATACTATTAAGACTCGCTCAAGAGCGGCTTGTCGTGCGCGTGCTGAGCAGTTTTGTTCGGTTACGGCTATGGTCGATGGCTATGTCGATTTATACAGACAAGCGTTATCGCTAGAACCTTTAGTATCAGATAGCGCTAATTGTAAAGCTAGCAATACTGTTTCAAATATAAATCGTCAAAATAGTGTTAATAATCCAAGTGAAACGACTACTCAAAATAAAGACGAAACTAGGAAGCAAAAAGTTGAAAGAGTCGTTTAATTTTTACTCTAAACCTTTATATAATTTTTGGAATTTTTATGCGCATTGGCTATTATGCTCATCACCACGGCTCAGGTCATTGCCGACAAGCGGATAAACTAGCCGCGCTTATGCCTATCAGCTTACGTAACAACTTTATCGTTTTTACCAGCCTTACCATAGACGCTTATACTTTTACGACTGTCAAAAATGACCAAATTATTCGTCTTAATGCAGAGGATGAGCGAGAGGATGATATTTTGGCTGGCCGTGCAGGCAAGTACTGGCAGCCGGCAAGTCTGCATTACTCTCCTGTAGGTAATCACGATATCCAAACTCGTAGCCTACAACTCTTAAATGCTATTCAGCAGCATAGCATCGATCTAATGATTATCGATGTCAGCGTAGAAGTCGCTATGCTCTGCCGCGCTGCTAGCGTGCCTTATCTTTACGTTAGGCTTGCAGGTATTCGCGATGACGATCCGCATCTCAATGCTTTTGCCGGGGCCCTAGGCTTACTTGCGCCCTACCCGAAAGCCTTAGAGACGTCTGAGACCGACGACTGGCTTCAACAAAAAACCTTATACTTAGATTTTTTGCCTGAAAAGAGCGCCAAGTCCATCTCTTATGATGCATTTATAGTATCGCTAGCCGATCTAATCAAAGACGATAATAATGGCTCAAACCCTGCTACAAAGTTTAATCTAACCGATGAAGCTGAACAAAACCCAAAGATTATTACAGTGATTAAAGGCTATGGTGGCCATGAAGCGATTGACGCTAAGCTGCCGAAACTGCGAGAGATGCACCCTGATGCCTTGATTATATCGCTTGGGCTAATCGCTGATAACAAACGTAGCTATGTTGATATCGCCGCGCAAGTAACCGATGTCTCGCCTTTTCTTATGCATAGCGATCTGTTGATAATGGCGTGCGGACTCAATGCTATCGCCCAAGCTTATCATCACAAGACGCCATTAGTAGTGCTACCAGATGAGCGGCCACATCGTGAGCAAGAAGTAATGGCAGAGGCGCTTATCGCACAAGGGCGGGCGATGAGTTGGCAACAATTTGTAGACGTGTCAAAAAACCCTCCTAGTCTCGGCAGTTTACTCACTTCATCTGCTAAGCCAGACAGCAACCGAGTGAGTAACAATACGGTAGATGAAACAAACACTAAAACCGCGGCCCAAGCCTTGATGGACAGCTTTGTTGATTATCCGGCTACTAAATCCTGGTTTCAGGACTGGTTATTACCAAAGCTAGATATGACTCCTAAATGATTAATACGATAAAAATAAACTATGAATCAAGCAAACCACCCTCGACCCAAAACTATCGATGTCAGCGTCATTACCACTTGCTATGGTCGTAATCGCCACCTTTATAATCTCCTTAGTAGTTTAGCTAACGGTAGCGTGCAGCCTGCTGAGGTCATTATCGTCAACGATGATACTGAACCTAAGCGCTTAGCTGAGTATCCGCTCAATATCGTGCAAATCCCTACTTTGGACAGTAAAGAGACTGATTTAGCAGCAGCTAGTCAAGAAGATCTGCTGTCGGACAACGAAAACGACGCTATAGAAAAAACAGGGTTCGATATTGGCCGAAACCGCAATCTTGGCGCAGCTAAAGCCAGTTATGAGCAGCTGATATTTTTGGATGTCGATTGTATCGCGTCGACGACTTTTGTTGAGCAATTAAGCGCGAAGCTAGCCGCGCATCCCAGTGCCCTGCTGATGGGTCAGCCGCTCTATCTGACGCGTCCGCTAACCGATAATGAGTCTGGTAAATTACAACAAGGTGATTGGGGCAATGGTGAACTAAATGCTCTCGCGGTGACTAATCCTTATCGTCATAACCTTGTTGAACAAGCGGTTGAACAAGCGGTTGGGCAGGCGGTTGAACAAGCTGCCGAATCCACTGACAGTATAGAATTAGAGTCCGCGAAGATAACTAACAGAGCGAAAAGAACAATTGAGCGTACGCAAGACTATGGTGCGTTTTGGAGTTTATGCTTTGCCATTAGCCGTACTCAATTTGAAAATATCGGCGGTTTTGATACTCATTATGTCGGTTATGGCGCAGAAGACACGGACTTTGCTTTTATGGCACGCGAACTAAATATTGAGTTTTATTTGACTGGTGATATTATCTATCATCAGCAGCACAGTGTCTATCGTCCGCCGCTCAATCACCTCTCGAGTATCGTTGTCAATGCCAATCGCTTTTATGAGAAGTGGCAACACTGGCCCATGGGCGGCTGGCTTGAGAGCTTCGCCGATATGCAACTTATCAACTGGCAGCCTGAGCAGCAAAGCGCCATCACTATCACTCGTCAGCCTACAGATAATGAAATTAAGGCTGCACATTGCCCTGACGCGCCCTACGTTTAGACTATCACCTAACCAAAAGCACCTAACCAAAATCACTTAACCCAAATCATTTAGACTTTACAAAAAAAGCACCCTAACTCGGATGCTTTTTAGCTTTTGCTTCATTTTAGAAAAAACATTTAATCGTTAAGCTTTGATCTATGCCACTTTAATTTATGCCACTTTAATTTATGCCACTTCAATTTATGCCAATAGTCACTTTTAAAAAAAGGCATAATCAGATCCGCTCACCAGCCAGTTAAAGATATCGCGCTACGCTGGGTGATAAAACCATCTGGCGTTTGTCCATTAGCCGCTTGCCAGCGCTGAAAAGCCTTGCGCGTATTGGTACCGATGATACCATCAGCGCCCTTGGTATCGTAGCCTGCGCTAGTCAAACGGCGCTGCAAATTTTTGACTTGTACGGTCGATAGCGGACGCTCGTATCGCGGCCATGATGTGCGTAGGCCACTTTGACCCGTTATCGCTTTGCCAAGTAGACTTACGCCCAATGCATAATTTGAGGAGTTGTTATAGACTTTAATCACATCAAAGTTTGGGCTTAGCAGCAAGATTGGACCATCTTTACCGGCTGGTAACCACAGCTCCATCATCGTATTGGCATCTAGATTGACATCTTCTATAGTGTCTAGACCCATCGACGCCCATCTTGCCGCTGTTTGCTTCGTGCCGACTAAAGAGTAATCGAACGAGGCAGGAAGCGTCGCTTCATAAAACGGCGCCAGACCGCGTACCCACCCTGAAGCATTTAGATAATTGGCCGTGGAGGCGAGCGCATCTTTGGTAGACCAAGGGTTACGATGACCGTTATAATCGCCATCCACACCATAATCGAGCCAAGTCTTTGGGATGAACTGCGTCTCACCCATGCCGCCAGCCCATGAGCCATCGAGCTGCGACCAATACACATCACCGCGCTGCAATAAGTCAGCCAATGCTAAGAGCTGCTCTTCGGCAAACGCTTGGCGGCGGCCATCATAGGCAAGGCTGGCAAGCGAGCTTGGTATATAGCTGTTACCTGTCACTGCGCCAAAAGACGACTCCATACCCCAAATCGCCGCTATTATCTCAGCCGGAACACCATAACGCGACTCAAGGCTAGATAAATAAGAACGCTGCTCATTAAACTTGCGCTGGCCAGTACTGACTCTACCACTTGATACGGCGGAGTCGGCATAGTCCCATGGCATTTTAGAAAATTCTGGTTGGCTCGAGTCTAGCGAGATGACTTGTTGATTGAGATTAGCTGAGGCTAATAAACGCTGAATATCGGCAGGGTTTTTGCCGGCAGATATCGCGCGCATACTGAAGTCTGACTTCCAGTCTGAGAAACTAGTATAGCTTGGTTTTGGTGCAGGCGTTACCACTTGCGGTCTGACAACTGGCTTTGGCTTAACCGTGATGGTTTGCGTTTGGGTGACTTGCACATTACCTTGGCGTACCGGCTTAGTCGGCTGAGTGGCAGGCTTTTGGCTAGCACAGCCTACAACCATAAGCGTAGGTAGCAAGATTGCGATGTGATGTTTTTTGAAAATCATGAGCGTCTCGAGTATTAATAACAGGTGAAATAAGGCAAATATAGGACAATATAAAACGAAGGCAGCAGTAGCACAATCCGTTGCTCGCTAAAAATCACTTTAGCAACAAATAATAATAAAGTCGATGATATCAATAAATATTATAAATGATAAAAAAGGTCGCTATCTGTGGATATCGACCTTTATACCATTACGTTTATGGCTATACTTTTTGACGAGAAACTACCTTGCCAAATAAGCGGTCATATCCTCTACCCCATGCAAAGTCATCGGATACATGTGGTTGTCAAAGATCTGTTTTATCTCAGTGATGGTTTGCGTATAGGACCAAAATGCGGCTTCTTCTGGGTTAAGCCAAGCGACTTTATCGAAGTGCGCGAGCACACGCTTTAGCCAGACTACTCCCGCTTCGTTGTTCATATACTCAACGCTGCCGCCAACTGAAAACAGCTCATACGGTGACATAGATGCGTCCCCTACAAATATCACTCGGTACTCGCGCCCGTACTTATTAAGCAGCTCGTAAGTCGGCATAGGATTACTATGTCGGCGATTATTATCCTCCCACACATAGTCATACAGACAGTTATGGAAGTAGAAAAACTCTAAGGTTTTAAACTCGTTTTTCGCCGCTGAAAACAGCTTCTCTAAGGCTTCAACATGGATATCCATACTGCCGCCGACATCGAATAGCATGAGTACTTTGACGCGGTTACGGCGCTCAGGCTGCATATGAATATCGAGCACGCCTTTTTTGGCGGTACGCTTAATGGTCTCATGAATATCTAGCTCATCCTCGCTACCAGTACGTGCAAACTGACGCAAGTTGCGTAGCGCCATTTGGATCTGGCGCGTGCCAAGCTGTTTATCATCATCAAGGTTACGATACTTACGCTGCTCCCAGACTTTGACTGCACTGCCCTTACGCGACTCACCGCCGACGCGTACGCCTTCGGGATGATCGCCATAAGCGCCAAAAGGAGAGCTGCCGCCAGTGCCGACCCATTTACTGCCGCCTTGATGACGCTCTTTTTGCTCTTTAAGACGCTCCTCTAGCGCTTTCAGCAGCTCCTCTAGCGAGCCATACTTATCTAACAAACGGCGCTGCTCATCGGTTAGGTTTTTGGGATCGAGCTTGAGATCGAGCCACTCTTTGGGGATATCGGTCAGCTTATTCATCAGCTCATCGATATCTAAGCTATCCACGCCTTCGAAGTAATCTGCCATCGCCCGATCGAACTTATCAAAGTGACGCTCGTCTTTAACCATGCAAAGCCTTATCAGCCGATACATATCCTCGCGACTGGCAAAAGTCTGCAGCTCTGGATACTCTGAGTCTGCTGAGCTCTCAGGATGCGGCTGCATCATTAGCCCTTTGTCGAGCGCGGCATTGAGATCGAGCAGCTCGCGAGTCGTGACGGGTACGCCGTAAGTTCGCAGCGTATAAAAGAGTTTTATAAACATGATTGTCTCTCACTTATTGACAGGCCTAGCTAGCAAAATGGCTCATACGAGCTTATCGTAAACGCCCTACAAAGCTCATGATTAACGGCGCATCATATTGGCAAAGCGCTGTAATAAATTGACGTCAGCTTCGTTCTTGAGTAGCGCGCCATATAACGGCGGAATGGATTTTTCGCCGCGCAAGTTTTCTTCGAGCTCTTCTTGTGCCATATCGTCAGCTAACAATAGCGTTAACCAATCGACCAACTCAGAGGTCGAAGGCGGCTTTTTAAGACCTTGCAAATTGCGCAGTTTATAAAAAAGATCGAGCGCATCATTGACCAACTTTTCTTGGATATTAGGGAAATGCACCTCGATAATTTGACGCATGGTTTGCTCATCAGGAAAGTCGATGTAGTGAAAGAAGCAGCGACGCAAAAACGCATCAGGTAGCTCTTTTTCGTTATTAGAGGTAATGATGACCACTGGGCGCTGCTCAGCTGAGATGGTCTCGCCTGTCTCATAGACATAAAATGACATTTTATCGAGCTCATGCAATAAGTCATTAGGGAATTCGATATCGGCTTTATCGACTTCATCAATAAGCAGCACACTACGCTCCTCACTAGTAAACGCCTCCCACAGCTTACCGGGCTTGATATAGTTGCCGATATCATAGACTTTATCATCGCCAAGTTGCGAGTCGCGCAGACGTGATACTGCATCATACTCATACAAGCCTTGCTCAGCTTTGGTCGTGGACTTGATATGCCAAGTAATCAGCGGCATACCTAGACTCTCGGCTACCTCTTCAGCGAGCAAGGTCTTACCTGTGCCCGGCTCGCCTTTTATCAACAGCGGCTTTTGTAGCGTCATCGCCGCATTAACGGCGAGCTGGAGATCGTCAGTGGCGATATAAGTATTGGTACCGGTAAAGTTCTTTTGGTTATTGTCTGCCATAAAGTTAAATCTCAATATTAGTGGTTAGGATGTGTTGAAAATAAAGGCGTTTGATAGATGCTAAATTTAGACACTAACATGCAATAAAAGCCATGCAATATAAATAATTTAAGATTAGCATAACCGGTGTTAATGCCAAAATACTGATGGGTTTGCAATTTTTAGTTACGATAGTCTATGCCTTATAAAAAACAAACAATGAAACGGATATAAAACCGTATATTTGAGCAAGCTAATTTGGATGTAAAAAGTTATAGAAAGAAAAAAAGACACTAATAAATAGTGTCTTTTCTTTAATGCTAATACCATCCAAAATAATGTTTACTGAGTATTGCCATTAGTCTTTTTTATCTACGTGCGACGCCGCTTCATTACTTGGTTTTTTACTATAAAATCCTTTCACAGGCTTTTTGGTAGGGCTATCAGACGCTTTAGGCTCAGCTGCAAGGTCGTTTGTTTGTGCGGTTTGTGCTGTTGGTACTGGCTCGCTATGTTTTTTTTCTAAGTAGTTGCCTGATGCCAGTTGCATATTGGCTTCGGTGTCTTCAGCACTATTGCGCCGCGCCTTATCGAGACTGGACTCAAAAGCGCCGCGGATCAGTTGCCAAACAAAACCGATAAACAAACCAACCACTAGCACCACCAAGATAGGCAGGGAGTTGCTCACCGCTGAGGCAGTATCCTTCATCAATAGTGCATAAATCACGCCGATACTAGCAGGCGCGATCTCGCCTTGTTCGCCAAGCGCGGTACCGGGCGCTAATAGTACGGCAAAGATAACCATCCAAATCATACCACCAAGTGGCTTTGGCAAAACGCGTGCAACCAAAATCCATAATAGCAAGACGATGACCGTCCCGCCTAGATAAGCGTACATAGGTAAGTCGGCAGGTGGTACGTTTTTGACCATCTGACTCCACCAAATCACAATCTCACCAAGAATATCGCTGAGCTGCTCAAGTGGCAAAAAATTTAAAATACCTTTCAACCAATCCATGCTTATTCAATCACCTACGTTTAGTGATGCCGATGTCAAACGACGTCTAAGTTAAAAACTCTGTTAAAAAACTATATTAAAGAACTATGTTAAAGAACTATGTTAAGAAGTTATGCTAAAAGCCGGTGTCAAAAACCTTTGCTAAAAACCTTCATTAAAAATATTCTTTGAACACTGCACTAAAGCACTATGTTAAAAAGCACTATAGTCGAACCACTATTAAAGTGTTACAGCGTTAGACTCGTTTAGCCTACTACTGTAGTACTTGCACTCGTCTGCCTTGTACCACTTTTAATATTGATTGACTATATGTTAAAAGGCTATTTTATCACGACTTGTGAAGGTACGACATGTTCTAATCATACTTATTGTCTTGCGCTTCTTTTGCGCGCATCTCGGCCTGCCGGCGCATCACGTCCGCAGGCGGCATCTGTACAAAATATCCTTTCTCTTGTAGCTTAGCCAGCACTTCCTCTTTATCGACTCGTGCAAGCTTCTTGGTATTACTAAGGTCTAAATGCATCACAAACTTGCTCGTGCCTAGCCCTGCCCGAAAGTCTTTGGGTAGTACACTGAGCCAATCTTTGATCTCGTCGGTGTCATCTGGGTAATCAGGGCGCGCTATGTAAACGTACATATCTGGATGTTTAGGGAATTTATAAATGTCACAATGCATAACCATTACCTATCTGTAAAATATTTATCAAAGTTATGGCTGTAGCCTAGCATAATTTGACTAATTATCTGTAGTGGCTTTACGTTTTATTGCGCGAAACGCTGAGCTGATAGCAGCTCAACCGCACTGCTAACCCTAAAACAATATCTGTAAAGGACAACCAGCCTCTTAACGTCTCAAAAAAAGACGGTTAAATGATTCATTTTGATTAAACGCTTAATTAAACACCAAGATGCCTTGTAAAACAGCGGGGAACCTTTCATAATAAAAGGGTTTTTCAGGAGAGAGTTTTATCATTATGGCAATAGCCTGTAGCTATGACCAATGACAAGACCACCGAAGGCGCATCCACCCTGCCAATCGCTCAGGTAAAAGGACTGAAAAACTCATGCCTATTATTACGACTTGATAATAGCTTAAATATCCAAACTATTATCACAGCACACAACTGGGCATAACAAATCTGGAGAGCGGTGAAGACTTATAGAGCTTCATCCACCGAAGGGGAGAAAATACGCTGTTGCCTTTTCACTATAAAAGTGAGGACTCAATAGCGTATTGAAAATCTCAGGTCACAGGACAGATAGGGCTTATATGCAATTGACACTGCTAGTGTTTTTGCGTAGCTTTATTTTGTGCCACCCTTTTTATTGCCAACGGTGTCGTTGGTATGGTTACCTCTCATTATGGTTTACTTGCTTCCTTTATACTATTAATCAATAAATTGTCATTATTGGATCGCTCACCCTAAGATCCACTAGTAATGACTTTGATAACTCTGTAATCGTCATTAGCTTGATTATTATTGACTTACGATTTGACTGATAAATAGTAGAGGCGGCGTAACTACAAGGATTTGTTATGACTGACTCTAATACTCAAAACACTGACTCTGCAACACCTTCAGCCCCTAAGCGCACCCCTCTGTATCAGTCGCACGTCGATAGCGACGGCAAGTTGGTGGACTTTTCAGGTTGGGAGCTACCTATTCATTACGGCTCACAAATAGAAGAACATGAAGCGGTGCGTACCGATGCTGGGATGTTTGACGTCTCGCATATGGTCGTCGTCGATATCAGCGGCGCTGATGCTAAAGCTTGGCTACAAAAGCTGCTAGCGAATGATGTTGCTAAACTCAAAACCGTGGGTAAAGCGCTGTACTCGCCGATGCTAAATGAGCAAGGCGGTATTATCGATGATTTAATCGTCTATCTAATGAATGAGGCCGAAACTGAGTACCGCATCGTCTCTAACGCCGCCACTCGCGACAAAGATATCGCTCAGTTCCATAACGTTGCTGAAGGGTTTGAGGTCACTTTAACAGAACGCCCAGAGCTTGCCATGATTGCGGTACAAGGTCCAAAAGCGGTTGAAAAACTAGCCAAAGCCAAGCCAAGCTGGTCAGAGACACTATCAGGTCTTAAGCCTTTTGTTGGTGCGGATTTGAGCCATATCGAAGGCCAAGATTGGTTCGTTGCGCGCACCGGCTACACCGGTGAAGATGGCGTTGAGGTCATTATGCACGGTGATGACGCGCCGGCCTTTTTTGACTTATTAAAAGATAATGGCATTAAGCCTGCTGGCCTCGGCGCTCGCGATACCCTACGTATGGAAGCGGGTATGAACCTTTATGGTCATGATATGGATGATAATATCAGTCCTTACGAGTGCAATATGGGCTGGACGCTGGCGCTAAAAGACGAGCGTGAGTTTGTCGGCCGCGACGCTTTGGTCAGTAAGCGTAAGCAGGCAAAAAAGAATAATACCGCGATGAAGCAAGTTGGCCTGCTTATGACTAGCCGCGGGGTGCTGCGCGAAGGTATGGAAGTGACCATTAACCAAGGCACTGACAATGAGCAGACCGGCGTCATCACTAGTGGCACCTTTTCCCCTAGTCTCAAAAACTCTATTGCCATCGCTCGCGTACCCGCTAGCCTCTCAGAGGAAGATACGGTACAGATCGACTTGCGCGGTAAAGGCAAGTTTGTCGATGTACGCGTATTAAAGCTACCTTTTGTGCGTAACGGTCAGCAGCAATTCGACTAATACTATTTGTTTTGCCAGTCCCATCACTGATAATATTACAGTCAGCTTTGGCTATCCGCTTTATCTGATGATAAAGTTTGCATTCATTATAAACCACCCGCTACTCTTTAGGAGAGAACTATGAGTAATGTCCCAGCAGAACTAAAATATATCGCCAGCCACGAATGGCTACGTTTAGAAGACGACGGCACGGTTACTGTCGGTATCACTGACCACGCCCAAGACTTGTTAGGTGATGTGGTATTCGTTGAGCTACCTGATGTTGGCGATACTATCGCTGTTGATGATGAGATCTCAGTCGTTGAATCTGTCAAAGCTGCCTCGGATGTCTACGCTCCTATCTCAGGCGAAGTCGTCGCTATCAACGAAGCCTTAGAAGACGATCCGGAAATCATTAACTCAGACCCGTATGGCGAAGGTTGGTTCTTTAGAATGAAGCCGGACAATATGGACGACTATGAAGCGCTACTAAGTGCTGAAGAGTATGAGAACGAGCTGTAAGTCTTAAGCCCTCATAGCTTATATAAAAGGTTTTGCAGGTATTGGTGTCAGTAGGTTCTATACCAGTAGACTCTGAGGTCAATATCTGCCCTTATTTTTAAACCTTTTGTACATTTGTACGTTTGAGCTTATAAGTCTGCTGCGTAATACCTACCTACTAGATAAATAGTATACGCAAGCACTATCTAAATATTACGTGTTATCACGTTTTATCATAATACAGCTTAGGTTTTGAACGCCTACCCCTATCTTATCTATACATGCCGGACTTAGGCATTTTGCCCACTTTAACGACACTTGCACGGACTTTGACATGAGTACTGATAATAAAAGCGCCAACTCTACTAAAGACACCTTAGCCATGCCGGAGCATACTCCTCAACTACAAGCTTTTACTCAAGTAGTCGAGTCGCGCCGTTCAGTGCGCCGCTTCACTGACACGCCTATTCCTGATGAGGTTATGGCTGACTGCTTACGTTTGGCGATGCTAGCGCCGAACTCAAGTAACTTACAGCCGTGGGAGTTTTATGTCATTGACAGCCCAGACAAGCGTAAACGCGCCGTTAAGAATTGCATGAATCAAAACGCGGCGAAAACTTCCGCGCGCTTGATAGCCGTCGTGGCACGTACCGATATTTGGCACGATCATGCCAAACAAATCCTCGATGAATATCCAGATAAGCCAGTGCCAAAAAAGGTCAAAGACTACTATACCAAAGTGGTTGCACTAGACTTCTTACGTGGTCCTGCCAATGTCATCTCTGCTGCCAAATGGAGCGCGACCAAAGTCTTTAGACAAGTCAAAGGCCCTATCAAGACGCCTTATTATACCTTTGACGATGTCAAAAACTGGGCGACGAACAATACTGCCCTCGCCGCCGAAAACCTCATGCTAGCTCTCAGGGCGCATGGATTTGATAGCTGCCCGATGGGCGGTTTCGATGAGCCGGCGATGAAGCGACTACTTAAGCTGACCGACGATCATCACATCATTATGATGATAGGCGCCGGTGAGCGCGCTGATAACGGCATCTACAGTTCGCAGTTTCGCTTCGAGCAAGAGCAATTTGTACATTACGTTTAATAAAATGAAGTCGCATTATTGATCATAGCGATATTGCGACGCTGAGCTCGCTTTTACTACTAAATTACTAACAACAAGTCGCGTAATAAATGACTTTATCTTTCTACCCTTACTTTAAACGCTAATAAGGACTGTCATGACCACTTCTCAAAAACCGACGTTCGATACCTTTAAAGGTTTATTTAATGAGTCTGAATTTGTCTATCGCCACTTAGGCTCAAACGAAACCAAGCAAGCTGATCTGTTGAGCGCCATTGGCTATCAAGACATGGCAAGCTTTATTAACGATACGGTACCAGAGCCAGTACGTTTGCATAAAGATCTTGATCTACCACTGGCGATGAGTGAGCATGCGGCGCTTGCCAAACTGCGCAAGATGGCAGATAACGTCACTGTGAATAAGAGCTATATCGGTCAAGGTTACTCGCCAGTACGTATGCCAGCGGTCATTCAGCGTAACGTGCTCGAAAACCCAGGTTGGTACACCGCTTACACGCCGTATCAAGCCGAAATTGCTCAGGGCCGCCTAGAAGCTTTATTAAACTTTCAGCAAGTGTGTATTGATCTGACGGGTCTTGAGATGGCGGGCGCCTCCCTACTTGATGAAGCGACGGCAGCTGCTGAAGCGATGGCGATGTCTAAACGCATGAGTAAAAGCAAGTCAACGCAGTTCTTTGTTGATGAACGTATTTATCCGCAGACACTAGACGTTATCCAGACTCGCGCTAAGTACTTTGGTTGGGACGTAGTCGTTGGCGACTTTGAACTGGCAAAATCAGGCGATTACTTCGGTGCGATCTTCCAATATGTCGGCAAAGAAGGCGATGTTCAGGATTTAACCGACGTTATCAGTGCCATTAAAGAAAAGAAAACCTATGTCAGCGTCGTCAGCGATATCATGAGCCTTGTGCTGCTAAAGTCGCCTGCCGATATGGGCGCAGATGTCGCTTTAGGTAGTACGCAGCGTTTCGGTATTCCGATGGGTTATGGTGGTCCACACGCCGCTTACTTTGCTTTTTCTGACAAAGCCAAACGCTCAGCGCCGGGCCGTATCATTGGTGTCTCAAAAGATGCGCAAGGTAACACGGCGCTACGTATGGCACTACAGACTCGTGAGCAGCATATCCGCCGCGAAAAAGCCAACTCAAACATCTGTACCTCACAAGTCCTACTCGCCAACCTCGCTGGCATGTACGCTGTCTATCATGGTCCAAGCGGTGTCAAACGTATTGCAACGCGTATTCATGCTTTTGCCACTGCCTTTGCAGAAGTCATCAGACAGGCTAATGGCGAAAATAAACTTAGCGTTGTACATGATCAGTTCTTCGATACTGTTGTCGTTGATTGTGGTTCAGAAAAGCTAGCGACCCAAATTTTTGAGAACGCTGATAATATTGGTTATAACCTATGGCGTTTTGACGATACTAAAATCAGCGTCGCCTTTAGTGAAACCAGCGATGAAGAAGACTTCAAAGTATTGACTCAGTTGTTTGTTAATACCTCTCATCAGCTACCAGAAACCGCTAGCGTATCACTAGATCAGACGTATCTGCGTAACGATGATATCTTAAGCCATCCGGTGTTTAACTCGCACCACACTGAGCACGAAATGCTACGCTATCTAAAATCTTTAGAGGATAGAGATTTGGCGATGAACCGCAGCATGATTGCGCTAGGTAGCTGTACGATGAAGCTGAACGCCACAAGCGAGATGCTGCCAATTACTTGGCCTGAATTCGCCAATGTGCATCCTTTTGCGCCGCTAGATCAAGTCTCAGGTTACATCGAGATGATCGATAGCTTACAAGAGCAGCTAAAAGCCATCACCGGCTTCGATGATATCTCTATGCAGCCAAACTCCGGTGCCTCTGGTGAATACGCCGGTCTGTTAGCTATCCGCCGCTACCATGAGTCTTTAGGCGAGACCAATCGTAATATCTGCCTAATTCCTATGTCAGCACACGGAACCAACCCAGCAACCGCTATCATGATGGGCATGCAAGTCGTCGTAGTCAAAACCGATGACAACGGCAACGTCGATATCGATGACTTAACGGCAAAATGTGAAGAGCACAGTGCCAATCTAGGCGCGTTAATGATTACCTATCCATCGACCCATGGCGTCTTTGAAGAAGGTATCCGTGACATCTGTGACCTCATTCATAAGCATGGTGGTCAGGTCTACATGGATGGCGCCAACATGAACGCGCAGGTAGCTATTATGCAGCCTGCTGATGTCGGCGCAGATGTGCTGCACATGAACTTGCATAAGACTTTTTGTATTCCGCATGGCGGCGGTGGCCCTGGTATGGGTCCTATCGGTATGCAGGCGCATTTGGCACCGTTCAAAGCCAACCATGCCGTGGTTCCAGTACATAATGCACTAAACGCCTGCTCAGCGGTATCCGCAGCACCGTATGGCTCAGCTAGCATCCTACCGATTTCATGGATGTATATTACGATGATGGGCCGCGATGGTTTGCTTGAGGCGACCAATCTGGCTCTGCTCAATGCCAACTATGTCGCTGATCAGCTCAAGTCTGACTATCCGGTCTTATATGCCGGTAAAAACGGCCGAGTGGCGCATGAATGTATCATTGATATCCGTCCGCTAAAAGAAGACACCGGCATCACTGAGAGCGATATCGCTAAGCGCTTGATGGATTATGGCTTCCACGCGCCAACGATGAGCTTCCCTGTCGCCGGAACGCTGATGATTGAGCCGACTGAGTCTGAGTCTAAAGAGGAGCTAGATCGTTTCATCAATGCGCTCAAATCTATCAAAGCTGAGATCATGAAAGCCAAAGCTGGTGAAGATGGTTGGACATTAGAGAACAACCCAGTCGTTAACGCGCCGCATACCGCCTCTGTGATCACTGATGAAGAGTGGTCCTATCCGTATAGCCGTGATGTTGCGGCATTCCCGCTATCGTACGTGCGCGCGCACAAATTCTGGCCAAGCGTCGGCCGTATCGATGATGTTTATGGCGATAAGAATCTTATGTGCTCATGCCCAAGTATCGAAAACTATATGTAGTTTTTGATATGTTGACATACTCCCACCACTTTCGCCAAGCTCAAGTGGGGGATTCTAAAAGCAGATGCTCTTAGGCGACTTTCTCACGAAGGTCGCTTGTTTTCTGTTTCAACGGGCGACCTTTACTGCATCCTCCCTCCGCAGACAAAACGGCATGTCCTGCCGCTAATATGTTACGAGCTGCATTAATATCAGCGTTCGCAACATACCTACATTTGACGCACTCAAATTTTGCCTGAGTTTGTCTGTTTTCCTTGGCGATATGATTGCATTCAGAGCAGGTTTGGCTAGTGTAGCGTGGGTTTACCTTAACCAGCAACCCACCGCGCCACTGCTGTTTATACTCAAGCATATTGACCATCATGCCCCAACCTTGATCTAGAATGGATTTATTTAATCCTGACTTGGCTTTGACATGACGACCTTTGTTCTCCACCGTGCCACTGGCTGATTTCGACATATTGGCGACTTTCAAGTCCTCACAAGCGATCATGGCGTGGCTTTTGCTGATGCTGGTGGTGATTTTATGCAAGTAGTCGTGTCTGATATTAGCAATGTGGCTGTGGAGTTTTTGAATCTTGCGGTTTTGCTTTTTCCAGTTTTGGCTAAACAGAACCTTTCTGCTTAATTGACGCTGTAATTTGGCCAGTTTTACTTGATTGGCTTTAAAGCTGTTCTTAGGTTTAATGTACTGACCGTTTGAGGTGGTGAGTAGTTTGCTGATACCCATATCCAAGCCAATAGCGCTTGTGGCAGGGTGGCGAGGGTTTTCAGTCAGTTCGCGCTCTGTGCCAAACGACACGTACCAGTGCCCTGACTTCTTGCTGATGGTGATGTTTTTAATCGTGCCAATGATGTCTTGCGATTTTCTAAACTTCACCAGACCAATGCCATTAGGCAGTTTTACTCGATTGCCCTCAACACGGCAGTATTTGTCAAACTGAACCAAGCGAATTGAGTCATACCCATCTGATTTGCGCTTAAATTGTGGCATCAACGGTCGTCGTTGAATCTCTGTGCCATCAGCCAGTTTAAAGAACTTGGGTTTGCGAGGTTTCTTTTTATTTTCTTTCAATCTGGCATGTGCTTTAGGATCAAAGAAACGTGACCAAGCTGATGCCAGATCACGTACCTTTTGTTGTAAAGATACAGCGTTTGAGCTGGTTTTTAAGAACGCGAAATCAGGGTTGCTCTTTAGATCCATGATTTTATTAACAAGGTTCGTGGCATTGATAAACTCATCTTTAGCAAACATCTCAAATGAGATTGCCAGCATTTGATTCCAAACAAAACGTGCAGAGCCGACAAGATTATTTAAAATAATCTCTTGCTCCGCATTAGGCTCAAGCCTAAATTTATACGCTTTGTTGATTTTCATAAATGCGTTCTTTGTTAATGAGTGTGTGTTTGGTATTATGCTTGTAATACTAGCATTTGAGGATATTTATTGCAATGAGTGAGATACATAAAAACCGCCATGCTGCCTTTAACCTCCACGTTCATTTGGTTTTTATCACTAAGTACCGAAAAAAAGTTTTAGGTGAGCTGCATCACGAGTATTTCAGTGAGTGTGCCGCTGAGGTGTGCAAGAGTTTTGATGCTGAGTTAAAAGAATGTAACGGTGAGGCAGATCATATCCACATGCTTATCCAGTATCCGCCAACGGTGCAATTAAGCAAATTGGTTAATAACTTGAAGTCAGTCACAAGTAGACGAATGAGGGGTGATTTTATTGATTTAAGAGCAGCTTATTCCAAGCCTGTGCTTTGGTCACGCTCCTACTTTGCAAGCTCTTGTGGCGGTGCGCCATTAGATATTATTAAGCAATACATTCAGAACCAGCGAGGTTAGCCAGTGATGCGAAATTCACCTCCACCCTAATGTCGGGTGGAGTCCTCTTTCGCTTTTTTGATAGATGGCATCGAAAACTATATGTAGCTTTCACGATTTAGAATAAAATAAACCTTCAAGTCAGTAGCTGGCTTGGAGGTTTTTCTTATTAAGCTGCTTTTGTTACAGTCAGTTCGAAATAAAAGTGTTATGAATTTAGAGACGCTACTGGTATAAATTTTACTTGCGTGCTGCGTTCCTTCGATGCTGCGCAAAATTCATCCCAGCAGCGCTATACCATTTTTAGAGCGAATCGACTATAGCGCTGCTATAACTAGCGTTGCCATAAGATAAAATAAGTGCTCTAAGTTAAAGCTTGCACTACTCCATTAGCTTAAAAAAGTGCTGACGATAGTGCTTCAGCTCGCGAATAGAGTCGCGGATGTCATCTAACGCTAAATGGCTACCGCCCTTCTCAAAATTCTTTAAGATGTCTGGCCGCCAGCGAAAGCACAGCTCTTTTACCGACGACACATCTAAATTGCGATAGTGAAAGAAGCGCTCAAGCTCCGGCATCTGGCGCGCCAAAAAACGTCTATCTTGGCAGATAGAATTACCACACATCGGCGACTTACCACTATCAACCCATTTATTCAAAAACTTAATCGTTTCCGCTTCAGCTTCTGCTAGTGTTACTTTGCTACGGCGCACCCGATCGACTAAGCCTGATTGGCCATGCTGCTTAGTATTCCACTCGTCCATCTGATTGAGCCTTTGATCCGATATTTTGATCGCAAATACCGGCCCCTCAGCCAACACATTGAGATCCTCATCAGTGACCACAGTTGCAATCTCGATAATCTCATCATTGAGCGTATCGAGTCCAGTCATCTCAAGGTCTATCCAGACCAGCCCCTTTTTGCCTTGATTCTTAATTTTTATCTTATTGGGATGGTCATCGCTACTCATAAGGCGTCCTATTATTAAGGTTTAAAATATCTCGTTATTTCTTTCGCTTCAACGGTGTTTACAATGTTACAAAACCCCTGTTAAGCTTAAGCTGTATGGTAGCAAATTTTCGCGCTACACTGAGCAATATTTTCGTTATAGGCAGCACTCATGGCATTGATTCGGCAACGCAAACTCACCAAACAACAGATTCGGCGCATAGACAAGCAGCAACTAGAGAGTCAAGATAGTATTGATGATAGCTTGATGGATGGTGTGGTCATGGCGCACTACGGTAAGCAGCTAGAGGTGCAAGTCACCAGCTTACCGGCCGTTATTGCTGAGCCGCCAGAGATTGGTCCCGACGACCCTGAGCCTTTTTGGCAAGAGCTTGCACTTGGAGACATTTGGCGCTGTCATGTACGCACCAACCTGCCGATGCTCGCCGCTGGCGACCAAGTACGCTGGACGGCTGACTCTAATACCGGCTTTGGACGTATTGAGTCCGTCAAGCCGCGCACCTCTTTAGTCTCGCGCCCAGATCGTTACCATAAGCTCAAACCTGTCGCCGCTAATGTCGATATTTTGGCGATTGTTTTTGCGCCGCTGCCAGCTGCTGCGCCTTCATTGATTGACCGTTATTTAGTCGTTTGTCATCACGCTGGTGTGAAGCCGCTACTGGTCTTAAATAAAGCAGACTTATTGGCGCAAGATGACTACGCTGACACCCGTGAGCTACTCACTCAATATGCCGCATTGGGCTATGAGAGTGTGCTGACCTCTGTTGATTGCCCTGAAAATATCGCTGAGAGCGCCGAGCAAATAGGCCTCAGTGAGCTCAAAAGCTATATCGATCATAAGCTTGTTATTTTCGCCGGTCAGTCTGGTGTTGGTAAGAGTAGTCTTATCAACGCGCTGCTGCCGGAGTCCGCGCAAAGCGTCAATGTCATCTCTGAGAACTCACAATTGGGTCAGCACACCACGACGACCAGTCGGCTATTACCCTTCAACCCTGATGATTTGACTGCTGGCGGCATCGTTGATACGCCCGGTATTCGCGAATACGGCATCTGGCATCTGACCCCTGAAGATATTATTTCAGGCTTTATTGAGCTGGCTCCCCTAGCAGGCTATTGTCAATTTCGCGACTGTCGGCACACTTATAACTCCAAAGGCTGCGCGCTATGGCAAGCGGTAGCAGATGGGGAAGTCTTGCAGCGCCGCGTTGAGAATCTGGTCACTTTGCGAGAAGAGGCGGACACTAAGCCATACTAGCGCCGGTTTGCTCTGATCGGCCGTTTACTATAACGAGTCTTATCGGTATAATAGCGCCTGGTTCGATATGGTTGGGCTGTATTCGCAGTCTGCTAGAGCCCTAATTTTTTGGAGGTCTGTTGTGGATCGTGCGCTTGAATTTGTAGGCAATCACCCTTTTTTATTTGGTATTTTGGCGGTATTAGCTATATTGTTTTTTACCATTGAAAATAAACGTAGTGGCAAAAAAATATCTCCTAACACGCTTGGGATGCTGGTCAACTCGCAAAATGCGCAATTGATCGATATTCGTACCAAAAAGAAATTTGAGACCGGCTATATTCAAGGTAGCCGCAATATTCCTTTTACTGAAATAAAAGATCGTATAGAAGAAATCCGCGCAATCGAGCAGCCTGTGATTATCATTTGTGATATGGGCGTGCAAGCGGGTGCGGCGATACAGATGATCGGCAAAGACAACGTTTATCGTCTAGAAGGCGGCGTTGGCGGTTGGCAAGGCGCTGGTATGCCATTAGTGAGCCCAAAAGATGCGCAAGCCAAAAAAGGCAAAGCTAAGCCGAAGCTCAGTAAATAGTAGATCCCAATCTTACAAATTTGTGGTTTAGCAAGCTTTGTATTTACCAATTATGTATTCGCCAAATATCAAGACATCATAGCTATCGTAAAAAGCTATGATGTCTTTTTTTACAAAAGTAGCAATCGCAGTTATTGTGAACTTTTATTACATTTATCGCTATCCGCTTGAATTTATACCCGAGAGCCCCACTTCATAACTGAAGACAATGAAAACGACACTGCTCAATAATGGCAGCTGATATTCATCATAACGACTCATTTATTATAAATAAGGATTTATTATGACGGTTCCTGTAAAAGTATATACCACGCCAATCTGCCCCTATTGCACAAACGCCAAACAATTATTACAATCTAAAGGCGTCGACTATGAAGAGATTGGTATGCATGATATCAGCAGCGATGACCGCCGTGCTTTGATGCAAAAAACCAATAATTACCGCACCGTGCCACAGATCTTTGTGGGTGATACTTTTATTGGCGGCTTTGATGAGCTTAATCAACTTAATCAGCAAGGCAAGCTTGATGAGCTATTAGTAGGTTAAACGGCATAACTTCGCATTATTTTGAACGACTAATTTATTAATTTTTAGAGGAAATACCATGGCTGAAGAACAAGCACAACCCCAACTGGCGTTAGAGCGCATTTATGTCAAAGATATGTCGCTTGAAGTACCTGGCGCTGATGTATTCACCAAAGAGTGGAACCCAGAGCTAGATATCAACCTATCAAGCAATGCTGAGAAGTTAGACGACGACCATTATCAAGTGACTCTAACCGTTAGTGTCAATGCTAAAAACGCAGAAGCACCAGCGTTTATCGCCGAAGTACACCAAGCCGGTATTTTCTTATTAAAAGATATTCCAGAAGACCAAATCGGACAAATCTTAGGCGCGTACTGCCCTAACGTCTTGTTCCCTTATGCGCGTGAAGTGATCAGCGACATCGTCACTCGTGGTAGCTTCCCGCAGTTGCTACTAGCGCCGGTCAACTTTGACCAAGCTTATGCCCAAAGCCAAGAGCAAGCTCAAGTAGACGCACAAGGTAAAGCGTAAGCCTATATTAAATAGACTCGTTTAAACCGATTAATCGGTAAAATAAAAACCGCCTAACTCATGAGTTAGGCGGTTTTTTATGCATTGATATAAGCAAGTATGAGCTTATTGCTAGCTGTTTAGTCTTTTAATGCGGCTAAGATTTGCTCTCTGACTTCATCAATCGCTTGGGTACCGTCAAACTTATCGTAATCAGGAGTATCCGCGCCTTCTTTGGCTTTGTCTTGATAAAAACCGACCAAAGCAGAGGTTTGCTCATGATAAGTGGCTAGACGCTCACGAATGGTCTCTTCTTTATCATCTGGACGCTGAATAAGCGGCTCACCTGTTACGTCATCGATGCCTTCAACTTTTGGCGGATTATGGTCAATATGATAGATACGGCCTGAGTCAGCATGCTGACGACGACCAGAGAGACGCTTGACGATTTCGTCATCAGGAACGCTAATCTCAATCACATGATCGATAGCGACATTTG
The DNA here is from genome assembly GCF_040309765.1 of Psychrobacter sp. TB20-MNA-CIBAN-0197. NCBI lineage: Bacteria > Pseudomonadati > Pseudomonadota > Gammaproteobacteria > Moraxellales > Moraxellaceae > Psychrobacter > Psychrobacter sp. TB20-MNA-CIBAN-0197. Next base: position 119,826 of record NZ_JBEOPC010000001.1, on the reverse strand, counting down.
CTTCAGCTAACGCTTGCGCCTGTGGAATGGTGCGCGGGAACCCATCTAATATGCAACCATTGGCACAATCAGGCTTAGCGAGACGTTCTTGCACTAAGTTGATGATAAGATCATCAGAAACAAGACCACCTGCATTCATCACGCCTTGGGCTTGTTTACCAAGCTCAGTGCCTTCTTTGATCGCAGCGCGTAGCATATCACCTGTGGAGATTTGCGGGATATCATACTCTTTAGAGATGAACTGGGCTTGGGTGCCTTTACCAGCGCCAGGGGGACCTAGCAAAATAATACGCATCATTATACGTTTCTCCTCAATAGATGGGTTTTCGAAATTCTAAAAAATTACAAAACATAGGGATTGGTGAATTGCAAGCCATACCTTACCTTGTGGGTTTATAAAGCTCAAGTTTTTTTATCTTATATTGCCAAAGTTGCTATGACTTTACTGTTCATGTAAAGCAATTGCGTGCCAATATGACTCGTCAAATAATGAGCTTTGACACGCTGTTTGTAATAACCATAAATATTAACCGTAAGACCATTTAGCTTAAGGTACTTGCTGATTAATCTCGACATTGACTTGGTTTTGGTCGGTGCTGATCACCACCGGATTACCGGATAAATCTCCAGATTCAGCAACTGCATTACCACTATGACTAATACGAGCAATTACTACCAGCTGCGTTTTTTGCTCGCGAGCTGAGGCTAAAGTGCGCTCAGGCATCATAGCGTCCAGATCGCTCAAGCTGATATTGGCTTCGCCTTGCTTAATCACCGATATGGGTAGACGCTTGGCAGCGAAAGGTGGTCCGCCATTGACATCACGTATCGCCACAAAGAGCACATCGTCCCCTTTTACTAGCGGCAATAAGCTTGAGTTGACCACAACCGTAACATCGACACCTTGCGCCGCTTGCGCTTTTTGCGCGTTAATATTGGCGCTGAGCTCATCTAGGCTGGCAAGCGCTCGGCTATGATCGCCAGGCTTAGCAGCAATGCTGTTTCGCAAACGGCTAATCCAGCCTTGCGCTTCATCGAAGTTACTACTACGCGCCTCGCCCATGGCCATTAGCATCTGCGCGCCTTCGTGCTGCGGGTTATCGACAAGCACGTCTTGCAGTACTCTACGGATATTGGCATCAAGCCGGCCTTCATTGGCAAAGAAACTAATCTGCGCGTAACTCGTTGCAATCTCTTCGTTTTCAGGCGACAAGCGATAAGCTCGAGACAGCGCTTCTATCGCAGAAGGCGTCGCTTCTAGCGATAAGAACAGCTCTGATAAGCGCATCCAGCGATCTGGGTCATCAGCGTGGCGATAGACATTGGTCTGCATCGCGCTGATAAGCTGTCTGCCATCTTCAATCGCCCAAGCAGGCGGCTGATCGATTTTACCGGTCAACAGATCATCAGCGACTTGACCGACTTTGTCCTCGCTTGCCCATAGCTCAAATACTGGGGTACGATTGCCGATCAACAGATACGCCATAGCGGCTAATACTGGCACCCAAACCATCACAATCAGACGGCTTTTGATACCTGGCGCAACCATAGGCGTGACTTCTCGCTGCGCATCTAACAACTGACGCTCAAGCTCAAGCTTTTGGTTTTGATAATGAGTGTCGTCAATCGTTCCACTGTCTTTATCGCTTTTTAGCTCAGCCAAACGCTCACGGAATACCGCGACGTTGATATCGAGCAGCTGATTGTCTACTGGGTTCGATTTGATACGCGCGGCGCGTAGCCACGGAGTAATAGCGATAACCGCCAAAATCAGCGCCATAAATAAGCTTAGAGCAATAAATAAGCCGATAGTAGAAAATAGGGTCATTTTTTGTCCTCTGGGCTTGAGATATCATGGTCGGTGCTATCAGTACTGGTACTATTACTATCACTGGCACGTGATAATAGACGATCTAGTTCTGCTTTTTCTGCTGGAGTAAGCGCCGCAGCGGTACTCTCGACCTTCACTCGGCTTTGACCGCGAGCAGCAGCCTGTCGGCGTTTACTTTGCCAAAACCAACCGCCGATAAGCACGATTAGCAATAATGGCGGAAAGAACCATAGAATCCAAGTCGATGGACGCACTGGCGGCTTATAACTGATAAAGTCGCCATAGCGCTCTTGCATGTAACTGCGAATCTCACCATCGCTGCGCCCTTCTTTAACCAAGTCAAAGGTCTTTTGCTTGAGGTCTTGGGCAATAGGGGCGTCAGAGCCTGCCAAGTTTTGGTTCTGGCACTTTGGACAACGCAGCTCTTCGATAAGGCCGCGATACTGCGCTTCTTGCTGCGTGGATTCAAAATCATAGACATCAATGGCCGCATAGCTTGATAGGCTAAACAGACAAGCGAGCATTAGGCCGGCGGCTTTCAGAATTATATGAGTCATTATTGACAGGCCTCCGTAACTTGACTGGCCTCAGGGACCGCATTGGTCTTATTGGCTTCATTGAGTACCATCAAGCAAGGAGTGATACGGTCTTGCCAGTTGGCTTCATTAATCTCGCCAATAATATGCTGACGAATAATGCCATTACCATCGACTATAAAGGTCTCAGGCGCGCCCGTTAAACCCAAATCTAAAGCAAACTGACCCGTTAAGTCCTGAATAGACATCGAAAAAGGATCGCCGCCGCGGTTTAGATAACTCAGCGCGTCACCAATTTCATCTTTATAATTGACGCCGACCAGATTAACACCGCGCTCCTCAAGTTCCATCAAGAAAGGATGCTCAACGACGCAAGTGGGGCACCAAGAGCCCCAAACATTCATCAAAAAAGGCTCATCAGGCAGATTATCGTTCGTCACAATACGGCTAGTATCTGATAATAAAGGCAGCTCAAAGGCAGGTACTGGGCGCTCAAGCGCAGTATTCATCACCACTTCAGTCGGCTTACCTAGCTGATTGCCTAGCAGATAAAGCACCCCAATAAATACCAGCAGCGGAATCAAAAACCATATTTTTAACTGTTTTTTCTTCATCTTACTTCTCCTTCGCACTTGCTGCTAGCGTTGCCGTATCTACCGTACGCGCGGTGTCGGTACTACTGGTTTCTAATAAAGCACCTTTGGATTTTTTGATACGGTAGCGCTTATCGAGCATACTCAGCAGCCCGCCTAAAGCCATAATAATCGCGCCAAGCCAAATCCAGCGAATCAGCGGCTTAACATAGATACGTAACGCCCATTCGTTACTGCCCTCAGCGATAGGCTCGCCAAGCGCTACATAGACATCACGCATTAAGCTGGGATCAATCGCCGCCTCGGTGGTCGGCATGGTACTGATAATATACGTACGCTTTTCTGGCGTCAGTGTCGCCACTGCTCGGCCGTCTTTGCTGACAGCCGCTGTTGCTTGTGTGGCATCAAAGTTACTCGCTTTGATCTCTTGAAAGTCCACTAAATTAAAGTCGTAGCCTTGGACATTAACAGTATCACCTTCAGCCATCGCGACATCGCGCTCGATGCTCAGACTGGTCGTAAACGCCACCCCAATTACCGCTATCAGCACACCAATATGGGCGACTTGCTGTCCCCAATAGCTCAGGCGCAGCTGACGCAGACCTTTAAAGAGACTAGGTGCGTTTTTAGTTTTATCTCTAAAATCAATCACCATCCATAAAAGCACCCAAAAGCTCACTGCTAACGTCACACCGATATTGAGCATAGAGGACGGATGAGCAAAGTAGGCAATGATCGCTGCGAGCACTAAACTACTGACCGCGATGACCATCCCCACGCCTAATAAAGGCCGCTTGTCTTTTTTCCAGCGGATATTAGAGCCCATGCCCATCGCTATCAGCAGCAGCCAAGTTAACGGAACAAACAAAGCGTTAAAGTAAGGAGGGCCTACAGAGACTTGGCCTAAATTGAAAGCGTCAGCGATGATAGGATATAGCGTGCCTAAAAGCACTACTAAGGTTGAGATCAAGATAATGACGTTATTAATCACCAAAAACGATTCGCGCGATATCAGCTGATATTGGCTCTCAACCGTCAAGCGCCAACCGCGTACCGCAAACATCAATAGGCCGCCACCGATGATAATACCTAAAATCGCCAAAATCACTAAACCGCGAGTCGGGTCAGCGGCGAACGAATGCACGGAGGTGATAACCCCAGAGCGCACCAAAAACGTCCCTAATAAACTCAGCGCAAAGGAAAAAATAGCCAACATAATAGTCCAAGCTTTAAAGACCCCGCGCTTTTCGGTGACCGCCAGCGAGTGCAACAGCGCAAGCCCTGCCAACCACGGCATCAAAGATGCGTTTTCTACGGGATCCCAAAACCACCAGCCGCCCCAGCCAAGCTCGTAGTAAGCCCACCAAGAGCCAAGAGCGATACCAATCGTCAAAAAGCCCCAAGCTGCTAGCGCCCAAGGACGCGACCAACGCGTCCATACCGCATCGAGTCGCCCTTCCCATAATGCTGCCATACAAAACGCAAAAGGCACTACCATACCGACATAACCCATATAAAGCATAGGCGGATGGATAATCAGACCAAAGTCTTGTAGTACGGGATTGAGATCAGCGCCATCTACCGGCAGGTTAGGTAGAGTACGCTCGAACGGCGATGAGGTAAAGATCAGCATCGCCAGCATCATCAGCTGCACTGCTGCCAATATCACGAGTACCCGCGCGCGCATAGATAATGGCAGACCGCGGCTAAAGTAGGAAACTAAGGCGCACCAGCTGGCCATGATAGTCATCCACAGTAGCAGCGAGCCTTCATGCCCGCCCCATGTTGCGGATAGCTTATAGTACCAAGGCAGCAACGTATTGGAGTGCTGAGCCACATAGACCAAAGTGAAATCATTGTAATAAAAGCCTGCCATCAACGCGGCAAATGACACAATCATAGCGGCAAACTGTGCCCAAGCTAGACTTGGTGCCAAGCGCTGCCAAGCGACTTGATGACGCATAACGCCAATGGTCGGTAATACAACTTGCAATATTGCCAACACAAAAGCGGCAAGCAAGGCAAAATAACCCAATTCTGTGATCAACATACCGTCTAACCTTGTCTACTTTAGCGCAAAACCTCAAACCGCCATTAAGCGGTATAAGCATGCTACATTTAGCGGCTTATCTTTTAGGTTTTGCTTGATACCATCGTCGTTTATTTTGTCGCCGCGAGTATAGTACGGTTCAATAATTTATAACTACTTAATACATGCAGCGATTAAGTAGTTGTTGAGTAGTTATATTGTCTTTTGAGTAGGGCGTTATTTATCGCAGCTTTTAGCCTACTTTGGATATCGAGGTATTTGGCTATAAAAAACCTAACCCACAGCGGGGAAAAATACTAATACTAAGTGTAGCCAACCGGCTAAAAACCCAGTCAAACCGCCAAGTACAATCAGCGTCAGCTCATCCTCTCGAAAGGCAGGTCGCAGCAAGTTTTGAAACTCACGCGGGGTCAAAGCGCGGATGCGGTCACGAAATAAACCAAAAATTTTGCTAGCGCGGCTCTCGTTCAGCTCAGGATCGCGTATTGGTACCATCGTAGCGCTAATCGACTTATCGATGATAGTGTTTTTGAGCTTACCAAACTCGCGACGACCTAAGCTCATACGCAGCGACGTCCTAATGACAGGAGTCTCTAACAGCTCATAAAGGTGCGACTTCATCAATACACGCGTATCGTTTGCGCGCGTACCATACATCATCTCATTCATGATGTTCTCAAGTGTCACCAAGTCTTTGACCACAATCTCAGCAAATACCTCAGAGACCTCTTCTTGGCGCTTCATAAAACCGCCTTGAAAGCGAAACTGAGCAATATGCGGTAGCTGCGGCACTACAAACGGAAAGCGGCTACTGCGTCTAAAGAACTTTACATAAGGAATAAAGCGCGGCTCTACAGGATTAAACACCATCCAAATAGCAATCCAATTGGTCAAAAGCCCCCAAATAGCAGCAAAAAACGGTACTGTCCAATGCTGCGGTACAAACAAGAAGATAAACATCTGAATCAGGCCGAATACTAACCCAATGAGCGCGCTGATATGCCAAATGAAATTAATCTCTTTTTGCCCAACCCGTAAGAACATATTGACCATCAAGCGCCGATCGTTCTCCATCGTATTGACGATCATCTGGCGCATATCTACTAATTCTTCGACGTTATTGGTCAAATCCAGTACCAAAGCTTGCATAATCTCTGGCAGGGCTTTGTGCGCTTGATTATAAATACGGCGTTTGATGGCATAAGGCAAATTGCCCCACAACGTCTCTGAGCGCTCAAGCATAATCTCATCGATGAGCGCCTCGAGGTTTTCATCGACCTTTTCGGTAATAAAAACAGCCATCTGTTCAGGCTCCATCGCCTTAAAAAACTCATCTAATGAGCCAAGCTTTGAGAGCGTCTGATCAACGATAACCCCAGATATCTTACCCGCTTTACGCGGTACAATACCTTGCCACCCTATCCCTGGTAAACCAAAGAAGGGAAAGTTAGGAATGCGAATACCCCAAAACTTGATGGGATAAAATAGCATTTTTAATGCCATCCATACGTGTGCCCAAGTGACAAATGCAGTCACCGGCGGAATAGTCAGCATAGCAAGGAATTCTGGATGCTCAGCGATTGTCTGCCATATCGAGGTTACGTCCATGACTTTGCACGTCCCTTATATAAAGGTTATTGTCAGCCTATTGATTTTATACGGTTACGTTTTTACTGATAACTTTTTATTAGGCTTAATGATAAGCCGTCTTACTGCATTGATACCGTTTTGATACCGGACATAAAGCCGCCTGATTTTAACATACTTGCTATTTTTTAGCACCCATATAGGTTATGGAAGTTATGACCGTAGGCGACACTTTTAGTGAAGCTCAATTGGCTCTACTCATCTAAAATAGTGTTGTTAAGTAAGCGTCTAAGAGTAAGGCTAAAAGCAAGATTGTGGGCCTTTTACATCAGTCATTATTTAGCGTCACTGTGCATAATTTTTATTAGCCAATACTCATTAACATATCCTCATTATTGGACACTTATTAGTGAACTTATAGCCTGCTACGGTTATATCCTTTTATATTTAGTGAGTAGTCTCTGTTATAATCTGCGCCTTGCAGCTTGGCTGACATTATAACTTAGCGCAAAAAAATCGCTATGTGATTGAAATTATTATTGTTATTTTTGTCAGCATCCTATATATTTGCTGCACTCTTTATTGCTTAGTTATTGCTCAGCGCTGTATGTGTCGCCCCTCTCGTTTTAGGTCCCTGTCTGCTATGAATAAACCACTCACTCCAAATACTGAACAGGTCAATCGCATGTTTATGCGGCGGATTATTATCCTTGGAGTGCTGATATTTTTGGGTTTGAGCGGTTTGATAGTGCGTTATGGTTTTTTGCAGGTGTACGCTCACGATCGTTATAGTACGCAGGCGGACAATAACCGTATCAAACTGATATCTGCGCCGCCGAGTCGCGGTTATATCTACGATCGTAACGGTATCTTGCTTGCGGATAATCAGCCGGTATTCACCGCTATGATTAACCCAGATATTGTCGAAGACCCTGAGCGTGTGCTTGCGCTACTTGCACCTATTTTTGATTTGAGCGATAAAGATATTACCGATATTTTGTCCCGTCTGTCTCGCAGTAAGCGCGATCCTGTCACCGTCAAAATCGATTTAACAGAGACTCAATTGGCGCAGTTTAGCGAGCGTAAGCCTTTTTTTCAGGGGGTGACTATTCAAAGTAAGCTCACCCGCTCCTACCCTTACGATGAGCTGTTTGCCCATGTGATCGGTTATGTTGGCCGGATTAATGATAAAGAAACCAAGCGCATCGATAAGGATCGTTACGCAGGTACAGACTTGATTGGCAAAATCGGTATCGAGGATTATTACGAAGATATCTTGCTCGGCGAGCCAGGCTATCAGTCGGTGGAGACTGACGCTCATGGTAATATCATTCGCCAATTAGAAACCAAGCCGCCTATCGCAGGCAATGACATTACTTTGAGCTTAGATTATGGCCTACAAAAAATAGCGCAAGAGCAGCTAGATGGTAGACGCGGCGCTATCGTCGCTATCGACCCGCAAAATGGCGATGTACTCGCCTTTGTCAGTAACCCAAGCTACGATCCCAATCCGTTTATCTCTGGTATCTCATTCAAAGACTATGGCGCCCTGCGCGACGATATCGATCAGCCGCTATATAACCGTGCCCTGCAAGGAATGTATCCACCAGCATCTACAATTAAGCCTTTTGCAGGTTTAGGCGGTATTCATTACGGTCTACGCGACTGGGAAACCACTATCTATGACCCTGGTTACTTCAGCTTGCCTGGGGACTCGCACCGTTTTCGTGATTGGAAACGTGGCGGTCACGGTACCGTCGATCTCAAAAAATCGATCATGATGTCGGTCGATACTTATTATTATAAGCTTGCTTATGAGATGGGTATTCAGCGCCTACATGATTGGATGGTTAGATTTGGCTTTGGAGAGCGTACCGGTATCGATTTGCCTAATGAGAAATCTGGCATCATGCCTTCGCCCAAGTGGAAAAAAGATCGCTATGATAAAGACTGGCTGCCGGGCGAGACGATATCGGTGAGTATCGGTCAGGGTTATTTTTTAGCCACCCCGCTCCAAGTCGCTAACGCCACTGCGATGACGGCTAATAAAGGCAATCATATCACCCCACATCTACTAAAAAGCAGTGAAGGCGCGGCTCCTGTCAAGGTCATTAGCAAGCCTGATGGCAAAATCGACTATAATGGAAAGCCATCCGACTGGCTGCGTATGCACGATGCTATGGAAGATACCGTAAAGCGTGGAACCGCGCGCCGTATTTATACCAAAGACTATCGTATCGCTGGTAAAACCGGTACCGCACAGGTAAAGTCTATCGCGCAGGGTAAAAGCTATGACAAATCGGCTCTGGATAAACGGCACTGGGATCATGCTTGGTTTACCGGTTTTGCGCCAGTTGAGAACCCAACTATTGCGCTAGCAGTATTGGTCGAAAACGGCGGCGGCGGTAGTACCGTGGCCGCCCCTATCGGACGAGAGCTCTTTGACTATTGGGTCGTGCAGCGTGATAAAGACCCTATTATGCCGCCAACCCCAGATCAGCTAAAAATAATTAAGCGTCACAAAGCGTTAGAAAAGGCGCGCCTTGATGCTATCCGTGAAGCAGAAGCCGCCGCCGAAGCTGAGGCCGAAGCTTTAGAAGAAGAAGCGCTATCTACTACCGAGACATCTACTCCCTAAAACTATTAATATTCAACCGTTTTATTATGAAAAAGCCCTCAGCAATACGCCGCTCGCAAGCCCAAAAAGTAAAAACTCAAAGAACAAAAGCTTCAAAACCAAAGGGCGGTAAAGCAAAAGATAGTACATTAAGATCGCAACAAGCGGCCGGCCATGTCCGCATCATCGGTGGTCAGTTTAAGCGGCGTAACATCACCTTTATCGATGGTGAGGGCCTGCGTCCGACGCCAGATCGCCTGCGTGAAACGCTATTTAATTGGCTACTCGCTGACATTCATAGCGCGCGCGTATTAGATAGCTGTGCAGGTAGCGGCGTCTTAGGCTTTGAAGCTTTATCTCGCGGCGCTACGCATTGCACTTTTATTGAAGCCAACCCAGCACAAGCAAAACTGCTAGCACAAAGCGCTGAACAGCTACGTTTAGAGGCGGATAGCTTTATTATAAAGTCTGGTAAAGCTGAGCTATTATTGCAGCAAGATCAGAATATTAACCAACCGTTTGATATTGTCTTTATCGATCCACCATACGCAGACGATCTGTGGCAGCCTATCTTGAAGACACTTATAGAGCAAGAATTACTCACTCCGAGCACGCTCATCTATTTAGAAGCCGATAAAGACTTAACGACTCAATTGGCGCAATTGGCCGAAACCCTCAATGAGAATAGTAATTTGCAGCCAATAACTGGCTTTGAGTGTCTAAAACAAAACAAAGTAGGACAAGTTGTCGCTGGACTTTATCAGCTGTCAACGTCATAATTATCTCACTGCTTTTTACGATTAGACTTAACCCCTCATCATCAAATAATGATAAGGTATCGAGTGCTTTATCGCTGAAAAGTACAAAACCCGTAAAAACCTGCTAAATACGACTGTTTAATGTAATGCAGGAGAAAATAAACCCCATTGGCGCTTGCAAGCCGGAGCGCTACTGCTTATAATGTGCAGTCTGTTTTTTGAGAGCCCCGTTCCCAGCTAAACTCTCAACGAATTCTAAATTTAAGGTTTTATCATGAAAACACTTAGTGCAAAACCAGCTGAAGTGACCCATGACTGGTATGTTGTCGATGCTGACGGCAAAACCCTTGGTCGCTTAGCCACGCAAATCGCTACTCGCTTACGTGGCAAGCACAAAACGTCTTATACCCCGCACGTTGACACTGGTGACTTCATTGTCGTCATCAATGCAGATAAAGTCGCGGTAACGGGCAAAAAAGCACAAGATAAAAAGTACTATCGCCACAGTGGTTACCCAGGTGGTATTAAAGAAACCAACTTCAACAAGCTGATTGCACATAAGCCTGAAGATGTTCTACACAAAGCAGTTAAGGGTATGCTTCCTAAAGGCCCTCTTGGCTATGCGATGATCAAGAAGCTGAAACTATATGCGGGTACAGAGCATCCACATGAAGCTCAGCAACCTAAAGAACTAGACATCTAAGGATAATTTTATGGAACGCAATTACGGAACTGGTCGCCGCAAGACGTCTACCGCTCGTGTCTTTTTAGCGAAAGGTACTGGTAGCATCAATGTCAACGGTAAACCACTTGATGAATACTTCAGCCGTGAAACTTCACGTATGGTTGTTCGTCAGCCATTAGAGCTACTTGAATCACCTAATGATTACGACCTTTACATCACTGTAAAAGGTGGCGGTATCAGTGGTCAAGCAGGCGCGATTCGCCACGGTATCACTCGTGCCCTAATCGAGCTTGACGAAACTAATAAGCCTGCTCTAAAAGCAGCTGGTTTTGTAACTCGTGATTCACGTCAAGTTGAACGTAAGAAAGTTGGTCTACGTAAAGCACGTAAGCGCCCACAATTCTCAAAACGTTAATCGAAGCTATGGCTTATTGGCTTGCTACTCTATTTCTCGTCAGATATTGGTAAGAGTAGCTGCTAATTTAAGCTTAGTTTTGCAAAACCTTATAAGTGGCTCGCTGCTTATAAGGTTTTTTTATGCCTGACGATTTATATATTGTAATCAACGATGTAAATAAATTATTGGGCTCAAACACAGACTCATACTTGCTACAAGCAAAACTCATCTTGTAAAGCAAGCTTATCTACCCCATCATAGTAGCACCTTTTATTATAGTACCTTCTTATGAAAGCGCCCGAACAATACGATCCTAGCAAAGCCGATAACCAAAATTCTACCGCACCAAATAGCGTCTCTAATAAGCAAGCAAAATCACCTGCTCTGCCGGCAGGTACGCCTATGATTACTGAGACGCAAAAGAAAACTGCCCAAGCCGAGAAAAGGCCTTTTGAATGGCAGTTTTTATTGCCGAAGTACTGGGGTATTTGGCTAGTTTTAGCGCTAGTATTGCCGCTGATTTATTTGCCGCTACGTTATCAGTTTTGGCTCGGTCGTAAGCTCGGTGTTTTGATTTACAAGCTAGCAGGTTCGCGGCGTCGTGACACGCTGATTAACTTAAGTCTGGCTTTTCCAGAGAAGCCGGAAGCGGAGCGCGAGCTAATGGCAAAGCAAGTCTTTGTCAATCAAGGCGTCGGAGTGTTTGAAACCTTATGTGCTTGGTTCCGTCCTAATGTATTTACCCGTACGGTATCGGTATCGGGTTTGCAGCACTTAGTCAACGCCCAAAATGAAGGGCGTGCGGTAATTTTACTGGGCGCGCACTATACGATGCTCGATTTGGGCGGTCTACTTTGCACGCAGTTTTTTGCCGCCGATTGTATGTACCGCGCGCAAAATAACGCGCTGCTTGATTGGTTTATCTACAATGGTCGCACCAATATCTTTGGCAAGCAGATCTCTAGTCGTGATATGCGCAGCTTAGTCGATTCTATTAATAAAGGCCATGTCATTTGGTACTCACCCGATCAAGACTATGGCCTCAAGCAAGGAGTTATGGCGCCCTTTTTTGGTGTACCTGCGGCGACCATTACGATGGCACGGCGTTTGGCTAAGCTAGGTAGTAAAACCCATCCACCAGCAGTAATGGCGCTGCATACTTATCGGCAGACCCCAGATAATCTGCCGCGTGGTAAGCGCCCACATTATCATCTAACAATCACACCAAAGCTTGAGAACTATCCGAGTAAAGATGAAGTCGCTGATGCCACGCGAGTCAATGAAATACTAGAGAGCCTCATTCGTATTGACCCCACTCAGTGGATGTGGTTTCATCGGCGCTATAAGCATGGTCCTAACGGCCGCCGCGATATTTATAAGTAATAGGCTAAATAAACTGCTCTTCAGTTATTCGAGCATAAAAATCGCCGATAAATTTGTTATACTCTGCGGTTATGATTTAGCACCTAAACGCCTATACACCATAATTTAAAAACACTGTAATGGATATTTTATGAGCGATAACTCTAATTCGGACGCTTCCAATCAAAGCAAACGCATCCTTACCGGTATAAAACCCACCGGTATTCCTCACTTAGGTAACTATGTTGGTGCCATTCGTCCTGCGATTGAGTCCATTCAGAATAGTGACGATGAAGCGTTTTTTTTCTTAGCCGATTATCACGGTATTATTGGCTGTTATGATCCTGCTATCATTCATGAGTCAACTAAAACCATCGCCGCCACTTGGATCGCTTGCGGTCTTGATCCTGAGCGCGTAACCTTTTATCGTCAATCCGATGTGCCAGAGATTACCGAGCTGGCTTGGATCTTAAACTGCTCTTGCGCTAAAGGTCTGATGAACCGCGCACATGCTTATAAAGCTGCAGTCGATATTAATGCTGAGAAACCAGACGTCGATGCAGATTTTGGCATTACTATGGGTCTATTTGGCTATCCGGTGCTGATGGCGGCTGACATCTTGATGTTCAATGCCACTCACGTTCCTGTAGGCCGTGACCAGATCCAACATATTGAGATGGCACGCGATATCGCTGGTACTTTCAATCATAGATATAAGCCACTATTTACCTTACCAAGCGCAGTAGTCGATGATGACACTCCACTACTGACGGGCCTTGACGGCCGTAAAATGAGCAAGAGCTACAGTAATACTATTCCGCTGTTTGGTGAAACCAATCCGCAAGTGAGCTCAGAGAAGCAAATGCATAAAGCCATTATGAAGATTGTGACTAACTCACAGCTGCCTGATGAGCCAAAAGACGCGGACGATTCGGCTATCTTTGAGATATACAAAGCCTTTGCTACTCCTGCTGAGATCGCTGATATGCGCGCGCAATTTGCGACAGGTATTGGCTGGGGCGATGCCAAACAAGCGCTCTTTGATAAGATTAATAATGAGATTGCCCCGTTCCGCGCGCGTTACGAAGAGCTGATGGCCAATCCAAAAGAGTTAGAAGAAATCTTGCAAATGGGCGCAGACAAAGCTCGCCGTCATAGCCGTAAACAGCTTGATAAAACGCGCCGCGCCATCGGTATTCGCCCACTAGCTAAACTCAAATAACCAGTCAGCTAGTCAGATTAAGATGCCTTCAACGATTAGCCTAGCGCCTGATGCTGCCTCTGATTTAGCCGACCAGGCGTCAACTGATACGATTGATGCCGCTCTGCGCATTTATCAAACGCCAGTAGCAAACCTGCCCGAGGACTTATATGTACCGCCGGGCGCTTTTGCTATTTGGCTTGAGCAGTTCGCAGGGCCGTTAGACTTTTTGTTGTATCTCGTCAAAAAAAACAACGTCGATCTAACCCAGATGGATATTTTGCCGATCACTGAGCAGTATTTGGCTTATATTGGCGAGCTTGATAGTGATCATTTTGAGCTCGCTGGTGATTATCTACTGATGGCCTCAACTTTGATTGCCATCAAGACAGAGCTGCTGCTACCAAAACCGCAAACCCCAACTGATGAACGTGACCCAAAAGCGGAGCTGATTGAACGCTTAGAATCTTACGCGCAAATCAAAGAAGCAAGCCTGCGTTTAGATAGCTTAGTTCGTCTTGAGCGCGATGTGTTCTTAGCTATGGTCAGTTTGCCAAGTACGGATGTCATGCAAGCTGAGCTACCTTGCTACTCACCTACTCTACTGATCGATAGCTTATTTAAGATGCAACTGCAGCCTGATTATCAAATGCATAACATCAAAGTCGACGCGGTGCCCCTATCTGATCGAATCGCTAGCATTAGTCGGCAGTTAAGTACTGGTAGTGCTCGCTCCTTTTATCAGCTATTAGACAAGTCGCAAGGCAGAGTCGGCGCAGTAGTGAGCTTCGTAGCGGTGCTAGAGCTCATGAAAAGACAGTTAGTAGGCGTAGTTAGTAGCGATGTAGAAGCTGATAAAGAGGCTAGCCAGATAAACTCGTTAACTTTGCAATGGTTGCTGTAGTGTTCGCCGTTGGCGTTTAATTTACCGATAAATAGAACAGACATGATAAATAATAACGATATCTCTAATACTAAAGAGCATAGCCTACAAATAGAGGTGCTACTGCACGCCTCAGATGCACCGCTGACTGATAAAGCTCTACGCAAGCATCTGTCTGTGTCTGCCAAGGAATTAGAGCAAGCCCTAGCGGAATTACAACAGCGCTTAGCTTCTAGTGTGTTAAGACTTCATCAAACCGCTAGCGGCTACCGTTTGCAAATCGCTGACGACTATAGCGCGCTCATTCAGCGTGTGTTTCCACAGCGGCAACAGCGTCTTAGCCAGGCGCTACTTGAGACGCTAAGCGTCATTGCCTACAAGCAGCCGGTCACTCGTAGCGATATTGAGTATGTGCGCGGCGTGACGTTATCTAGTAGCCTATTAAGACAGCTGTTTGATAAAGGTTGGATTATGGAAGAGGGCTATAAAGACACTTTAGGACGTCCAGCGCTACTGCATACTACCCCACAATTTCTGGACGCTTTTGGATTGACAGCTTTGGACGAGCTGCCACCGATGCCGGATTTGTCCTCAACTGTTACGTCTACTTGATTCGCAATAAAAAAGAGCTTACTAATCAACTAGTAAGCTCTTTAAATTACAATAACTTAGTTTTAGTAAGTCGCAAGCTCAATACCGATACCAACACCGACATCGGTTGACTCTACATCTGAATCTACTGCCCATAATCTTGTGCTAACTTTGGTCAGCGGCTGTAGCTGATGCTCCCATGCAACATCGACAGCGGTGAGCTTATCCGTTGTTGGATAGGCTTGGTTATCCGCCTCCCCAGTGCGAGAGTCTAACTCTCCTGACTGATTGACTTTAGCGTGTTGTAGTTTGGCATTGATAAAGTTACGCTCATCAAGCCATAAGCGACCACCAAGCGCAATACTTTCCGCATCACCGCCTAGTGCATAGCCTAATGGAAAACCTTGCTGATAATAACCATCGGTATAGTTAATATGGTCATAGGAGATCCCTCTGACCTCACCACTTGTACGCGTATCGGTATATTCAGCATACAGCTGATAGGGCTTGCCGTAGGCAGATGAAGCATAGTCAGCGCCAGCTAGATACATGTTTTTAGCCGGTAAGCCGCCAGCTTCGTCTTCACCAATATACTGGCCGTAGACGCTAGCCGGAACATCAATCAGTGAGGCAAGCTTGAGTTTGGCATCAAAGCCGCCCAATTGATTGGCTGGATCGCCACCATCACGACCACCATTGTCTTTGGTACCTAATATGGCATCACCAAAGGAGCTTAAACTTTCAGGTCGACCCTCGCCGCCCCACATAAAGGTACGAGAAGCGCCGACTTCTAACCAAGGCAATGGACTAGCGGTTAGACGCGCGCCAAATAGCTTAGCGTCAGGAACCGCATCATAATCATCCAATTGCCCAGCAAATAGCTGATACTGCCAAGGTCCGACCCAGTTTAAATACTTATAATCAGGCGCAGTTTGCGTATCACGCTGCATAGTAAAGCCGGTCACCGGGATACTAGCATCACCGCGAATCAGGCTACCATCATGCCCAGGACCCCACCAAGTCGGAATCTTACCAGCGACTAGCCATTGGTTAGCAGCCATACCCGCTAGATAAGAGCCTTCAAAGCTGACGTCAGAATCATCATCTATGAGCTCATCATTCTTGACATTAGCCTGCAGATTAAACTCCCAATTGGCTTCGCTAAGTCCGACTGAACCGCTAAGTTGCTGCCCAGCGAGTTTATTATCGCCGAAGCTTTGTGGCAGCTGTTGACGATCGGTCTGTATAGAGAGCTCGCCAGTCGCTTTAACTAAGGACTCACGATCTTTATTAAGACGGGTTTGGATAGACTGCACGACTTGCTGCTGCACAGGCGTAGTTAACTGGGCGCCCAATAGTCCGCGCTCAATCTCATTAGCCGTCAACGGCCAAGTGCTCGTACTGATCTGAGTGACGCCTTGAGTGTTGAGCCAGTCGATATCAGCCTTTAAGCGCAAGTCATTCATATAGAGGTTTTGCGCAGTAGCGGTTGTGGCTAGCATAGAAGACATTGTTACGATACTGGCAGTTAATGCCGTCATTAACTTTTTATTCATAAGGGTCTGCTTTTATAACAAGGTTTGATAAATAATAGCTTAATAATACAGATTATACTTACACAGCATCAGCCATTTTGGTAAATACTTGTTCGATAGCTTGCACAGTTTGTTCAATCTCTGACTCAGTTAAAGTTGGATGTACCAAGAACATAAGACTCGTCTCACCCAATTGCTTGGCTATCGGTAATGGCAATGTTGGCCGCAGACCTGTATCATCAAAAGCTTTTTCTAAATACACTTCAGATGCTGAGCCTGAAAAGCACGGCACGCCTTGCTCATTAATGGCTGCAATAATACCGTCTCGTGTCCAGCCTTTGGGTAGGTTTTCAGGCTTTACATAGACATACAGCTTATAGTAGGCGTGCTTGGCATCAGCAAAGTCGGTGCGCTCTTCTAAGCGGGGTACAGACAAATAGCCTTTTTCTGCCCAGCGTGTGCACGCATCCAAAATTGCCTGCGCGTTTTGCGTGCGCTTTTGTGTCCAATCGCTCATTCGCGCCAGCTGGATACGCCCGATCACCGCTTGCATCTCAGTCATACGCCAATTGGTACCAAAGCTCTCATGCAGCCAGCGATAGCCTGGTGGATGCTCGGTTTCATAGACCGCGGCA
The DNA here is from genome assembly GCF_040309765.1 of Psychrobacter sp. TB20-MNA-CIBAN-0197. Taxonomy (NCBI): domain Bacteria; kingdom Pseudomonadati; phylum Pseudomonadota; class Gammaproteobacteria; order Moraxellales; family Moraxellaceae; genus Psychrobacter; species Psychrobacter sp. TB20-MNA-CIBAN-0197. The sequence continues at coordinate 102,565 of NZ_JBEOPC010000001.1, read as the reverse complement.
TAGCTTTTACCATGGTCTTTATACGCCCACATCTTGCGCCATAATTGCTCATCATTGGTGGTGACCATACCGCCTTCACCGCCTGTGGTCATTACTTTATCTTGGCAAAAGCTCCACGCACCGATATGGCCAATACTACCAACGCTACGACCTTTGTAGCGCGCACCATGTGCCTGCGCGCAGTCTTCGATGACATATAAATCATGCGCATCCGCCAATGCCATGATACCATCCATATCGCACGGCCAGCCAGCCAAATGTACACAAATGACCGCTTTGGTCTTATCCGTCAATACCGCTTTGATGGTCTCAGGCGAGATGTTGCCAGTCTCGGCATCCACATCCGCAAATACAGGCGTCGCACCTGCATTGACCACACAAGAGATACTGGCAATAAAGGTGCGCGGCGTGACAATCACTTCATCACCTGCGCCGATATCCAGCGCTTTTAATGCCACATCCAATGCCAGTGTGCCATTAGCAACGGCTACTGCATATTTGCTGTCTGCCCATGCTGCAAATTCTTTTTCAAACTCGCGCCCTTCTTGTCCGGTCCAGTAGTTAACTTTATTAGACAACAAAACAGCACTGACCTTGTCCGCCTCTTCTTGAGTAAAGCTCGGCCACGGTGAAAAAAATGAATTTAGCATAATATCCTCAATAAATAAGACGTTGGAACAATTAGGGCAATATATTAAGAAAAAATTGAGCGGGTATTAGCGCGCCAACGGTCTGGCGGGGTTGCCTATCATAATAGCACCTGCAGGCACGCTCTTGGTGACGACAGCGCCCATACCTATGACTGCGCCCGCACCGATGACTAAGGGCTTGTCAGGAGTACCCTGTTTAATCACGGCACCTGCACCGATATAGGCATGGTCATGGATATGAATGTTGCCGTTACAGCTGACACGCGGGGCAAAGGTCACATAGTCGCCAATGACGCAGTCATGCTCGACATAACTGTATAAATTGGCATGAAAGCATTTGCCAATACGCACATTTGCACCAATCGTCACAAAAGGGCTGAGCGCTGCACCGGCAGCGATACTGACTGCATCCATAATTAAAGTGGTGGTTCCCTTTACTGTCCACAATGAGATACCATCTTGAACCAATTTATCTGCAATTTTTTGACGAATGCTGCTATTAGCAATGGCAATCAAGACAAATTTATCATCACTATTTATACTCTTAAATTTTGCATAATTCATCGCTGTATAGCCGTTAACATTCGCATCTTTATCTAATGCGTCATCAATAAATACGATTTGGCTATCTGCTTGAGCATTTAAGCTCCGTAATTGATCAACGGCTACCGGCATTAAGCTACGACCACAGCCTGAGGCACCATAGACGGCAAATATTTTACTCATAGCTATTTTCTAAAGCTGATTGGTTTTGAGAACCAGTAAACTTACTCATGGTCGCTTCGCCGTCAGCGCTAATACCATCTTTGATAACTACTTTTTTTACCGTCTTAAACAATATCTTGATATCTAACCACAATGATTGGTTATCTACATACCACGTATCAAGCTCAAACTTCTTATCCCAACCGATGGCATTACGCCCATTCACTTGCGCATAACCCGTAATACCAGGGCGAACATTATGGCGACGCGCTTGTTCTTTACTATATAGCGGCAGGTATTCCATTAATAATGGGCGTGGTCCCACTAAACTCATATCACCTTTGAAGACATTCCACAGCTCAGGCAGTTCATCCAAACTACTATTACGTAGTGCTTTACCAAAGTCAGTTAAACGCTCACTATCAGGCAAAGGATTGCCATCACTATCTATGGCATCTTTCATGGTACGAAATTTAATCATCTCAAATGGCTTACCGTCTAGACCCGGACGTGTCTGACGAAATAGCACTGGTGAGCCTAAGTTCTTTTTGACTTTGTAAGCAGTGATCACATATACCGGAGATAAAGCAACTAAAGCGGTGGTAGCGGTGGTGATATCAAAAAGGCGTTTTATCATTCTTCTTCCTGTGACTCTACTATATAAATTATAAACCCATCGCTTCTAGCATTGATTGATTGACAGCATCCACATCAAACTTTTCTTCTACCAATTGGCGTGATGCCTTACCCATTTCAATAATAAGCGCTGGATTAACAATAAAATATTCCATCGCAGCCGCTAATTCTTCTACCGCTTTAACAGGAACGAGATAACCATTATAACCATCAATCACTGTTTCACGACAACCTGGTGCGTCCGTCGTAATGATTGGGCGACCCATTGCCATCGCTTCTAGTACCGTGCGCGGTGTGCCTTCTCGATAAGAAGGCAATACATAAATAGAACTCGCTGCAATGGCTGGCTTCACATCATCAAGCTTACCCCAAAAGTTAAATAACCCTTCATTAATCCAATTATCTAACTCTTTTTGCTCGATAGCATCAGGGTTATCGTCGATCCAGCCTACTAAGTCAAATTGAGCTTGCGGATATTTCTCTTTTACAATACGAGCTGCCTGTGCATATTCGCGTACTCCTTTATCGCCCAGCAAGCGAGCTATCAATAGAAACCTAGGGATCAATATATCATCTATAGTGGCAAATGGCTGGACACTATATTCTGATATATCAACACCTGAGCCATTAACAACGGTAGTTGAGGCATTGGGCGTTAAGATACCCATAGATTTAAATAATGCTTCATCATCAGGATTTTGAAAAAATACTTTATGAGTTGATGCTAATGCTACTGAATACAGCTTATGCATTATTTTTTGTAGATTAGACTTTTTATAGTCTTGTTCATCTGCTCCTTGAAAGGCGTAACCAAGACCTGTAATCAGAGCAAAACGATGCGGCACACGAGCGAGTTTAGCTGCTAGCGATCCATAGATGACTGGTTTAATGGTATAACCCATTACATGGCTGGGCTTAATTTTCTTCATCAATAAGTATAAAGCAGACAAAGTTTTAGCGTCGTTTAACGGGTTGGTCCCTGTACGCTGCATAGGTATAGGGTGAACCACATAGCCTAAAGCAGTGAGATTCTCATACTCTTCTGGAAAAGTCTCAAATTCAGGAGCAGCAATGTGAACCTCAAAGCTCTTATCTTGTAGCGCTTGAATTAAAGCACCACGAAACTTTAGAATTGAAGCGGGATAGCTGGCTATAATTAGGAATTTCATTAGTTACTTTAGCCTTAGTTCTTTATGAGAAAAGTCAATCTCAGAATAATCTTAATTTGTAATAACTGCTGTTTTTCTTTCTTTTCCAATGAGAGATATTAGTAGAAATATAAGCATAGGGGCAAACATCCACTTCTGTCGCATAGCTATACCTAAGTTTGCAGTAGTCATTGCCAAGATAATCCAAGCTAAAAAGCAGTATATCCACAAGAACATTCTATTATGCTCAGCGAACTGACTAGGCAATTTCTTTTTTATAGCAGCACGAGTACCTGCAATGAACAAAAATAGCAATATTATATTATCTATTGATGCCAGTAGCGAAAATATACTATTCGCCTCAAATGGCATAGGGCGGAATAAGTAGGTAAACAGTTTCATAGGAAAGCTCATGTTGGCAATGTCAACACTAGAACCGCCTTGTAAGTTCTGTCCTTCACGTCCTTCAATATAACTCATTACATCACTAGAATTTGCATCCTCACCTACTCCAGCATAATTAAGCCCTAAAGGCACCAAAACAGCGGTTGCTACAATAGCCACTGCACCAAAAACTATGCGTTGGACAATAGGTGTCCTGCGCTGAAATACCATAGAACCGGCTAACCCGATCACCATCATGCCAGCAATATGTGGTCGCACAAACAGCATAACTAATACAGCAATCACCATCAACACTACTCGGCGATTGAGCTTCATTGCTGCCCATAGCGCTAAACCCATTGCCATAAAAGATAAGGAGTCTTTACCTATTGCAGACGACCAAAAACTAACTGAGGGTAAGAATACGATTAAGGTGGCTATACGGCGTATTTGACGAGATTTATATTGTGTTACTTCTCTTAGAGCGGCATCGAAAGCTAACAGACCAATAAACCCAAAAATTTGAAAAACAAGAAACGTACCTAATAGTGAGAGACCAAAACCTTGGGTAAACAAAGAGGTAAATAATATGACGCCTTTCGTTCCAAAAGAAAATACTAGTTCTGGTAAAAAACTACTCTTAAAATACATAATAGCGTCTCCGCCATTATTGATTACATAAAAAACATAAACAATAGATAAAAGAGCATGCCATAAATAAAGCGCAAGCGCACGTTTAGTAGAACAGTTAAATGATCTACGCAAGCTTATAGCGATAATTGCACCGAAGACGAAAACTATAAAGGCTGTAATTATTTGCCATGGGTTTGTAACAAGATTCATAAGCACAACTTTAATCTAGGGGCTGTAGTAGATAAGGATTAAATATCACACCATTTTTTCAGCGTTTTCAGCTTATTAGATGGTGAGCCATAGTTAAACCTAAACTCACACTCTTTTAAAAATAAATGGAAGTTCTTCTTATCGATCCCATTATATTTTCTGAGCGTTCGTTTAGACTGATTCCAAAAGTTCTCAATGCCGTTGATGTGATTGTTTTTACCGCAAGTGAACTCTATAGAGTGATTGACTCTGAAATGTTTAAACTCGCTCACATCCAGTGCATTGTAACTTCGATAGCTATCCGTATAAACAAAGCTGTCAGGCTTGATTTTACGCTTAATAACAGGCATTAGAGTAGTCTGTTTGGTGTCTGCTACGACAATGGTATACACCTTACCGTTTCGTTTTAGAATCCCAAATACAGCGGTTTTACCAGCAGCCCCGCGACCTCTTTTGCCTTTGCGTACGCCGCCAAAGTAACTTTCATCTAATTCGACTTCGCCATCAAAAAGCTCATCAGCTTGTAATGAGAGATGATGATCTATCACAAGTCTTATTTTATGATAAAAAAGTGCAGCAGTATTAGGCTGAATATCAAGCAAATCTGCGGCTGTTCTAGCAGTCACTTCAGCCGTAAAAAACTCTAACAGCCTTCGCTGTACTTTTTTACTGAGTTTACAACGGGTTATCTTCATAAAAGTAGTCTAGCATAGTGCTTATCTACTACAGCCCCTTAATCTATATTATTTACTATATTATTTAAAAACCAAGATTATTATCAGCTTAAAGAGATATTTTATAAGTTTTATTTATAAATATTATTATCATAATAAACCAGCTAAATATAAAAAAGAAATTAACTATTAAGCATCAGTTCTTCTAAATCACGTGTCGAAGCAGAATAGAGGTACAACCACTTCTTAATAGCGCCACCTAATGAATAATGCTGTATAACCCTCTGCCTTGCCTTTATACCTAATTCTAGTCTCTCATTAACACTTAACTCTAAAGCTCGTTCTAGTGCATTAGCTAATGCCTGACAATTCTTAGGCGGCACAAGAAAATTCGTTTCACCTATTACTTCTTTTACTCCGCCACAATCAGTAGCCACAACTAAACGCTCACAGGCCATAGCTTCAGCAACTACCAAGCCAAACCCTTCCCAAGCTGAGGAAAGTACAAAAACATCTGCAGCAGACATCAAAGATGGAATATCTCTTCGTATCCCTAAAAACTGAATAACATCAGTCAGGTTTAGCTCATCAATGCGCTGTTTGAGGTCATCTTTTAGGGGGCCATCACCAGCTATAAAAAGCTTAAAGTCTTTTCTGTTTTTGCTTAAAAAATGTACAGCATTTATAAGATTTGGATAGTCTTTTTGTGTATCTAATCGTCCAACAGCAAGTAATACTTTCTCATTATTTACGGATAGCTCGGCTCTTATATTTCCTCTAGCATTTCTATCGAATGAAAACTTTCTAATATCAATCCCATTTGTTACGTTGACCATGCGACCTGTTTTCACTGCACCTTTACGAATAAACTCAGATACTGCTTCACTACTTACATTTGTAGAAATATCTGTCAACTTATCCGTTATTCGATAAGCCAACATTCTAGTCTTTCCACCTTCATTAGTGTTATGTGCTGTACTTATTAATTTAGGAATATTAACGGATATCCTTAGAAGTCTTGTGAATATATTTGCATGAAACATATGGCTATGAACAACATCTGGATTAAAGCTATTAATGAGCTTTCTCAACTGTAAATATGATGAAAGGGTATCTGTATAGCTATTCATCTCTAGAGAAACGACCTCTATTTTCTTACTCTTAGGCAGCACTAACTTTGGCCCAGTCATATAAGCTACTTTAACCTCATGATCTCTATTAACAAGTTCATCTGCTAAATTAGCTACTACATGTTCAGCACCTCCCATACCCAGGCCTGTTATGACTAATAATACTTTCACACCATTCACCTTATTATTTATTATTTATTATTAATTCTATATATGAATGTATTTTTCCTAGCACTTCGTCTTCATTGAATATTTTAGCTTTATCAATACAAGCTTGATGATAGCTTTCTGCATTATCAATTAGTGAAAGTACTTGTTGTTGAAATTCTAAAGAATCTATTTCCTTGGGCTCAAAAGAGATACCAGTAGCTCTACCAAAGCCCTCTACAAACTCCGCACAGAATCCAGCACTTTTAGTTGTTATAGCTGGCACACCACGAGCATGCGCTTCAAGTAAAGTAGTAGCAAACCCTTCATGATGACTGGTAATAGCAAAGCATTTGATACTGTCGTATATAGCTGGTAGATCTTTCCTATCCGCCCAGTCTTGCAAATCTATAACATCTTGCAACCCTGCTTGTTCAATAGCACTGATGATGTTTTCTTTTTCTTCACCACGCCCTAATATTAGAGATTTGATTGGCTGAATGCCTTGAGAATTAAGCCTATTTATCAAATTAACAAAAAGCGGAATATTTTTTTCCTTGGAAAGTCTAGAAATAATAGCTAAATCATACTTCTTAGATGCTTTACTGTCACTAAAAAACCAAGGAGAGATAAAGTTACCTATAAATTCAACCTCTACAGGAAATGCTTGTAAGTTCTCTTTATTTACACTAAAAACCTTGTCGCAAAAACGGCTTGAAAACCTTAATAGATGGTATTCCGCATCGCTATGTCCCAATCCAGCCGCATTCCTTTTCTGCAGATATAAATGCAAAAGAGACACTACCTTAAATCCCTGTAATCTAAACATGGGGGCTAGCCATAATGAAGACAGGTCATTAAGAACGATAACTTTGATACCAGAACGCTTAAGGGTTTTAGCAAGGTGTAATGAGCTGGATAGTCTTTTGGCTTTTGAAGCGACTGAATCCATCGTTATTGTGGGGCAAGAAAAGGTATCAGGCTCTGAGGTTGCAATGACAGTCGCTAGACCTTTATCATTCATATAGCGACATAGATTCTCTATATAAATCTGACCGCCACCCCAAATATTCTCACTCGGAGAGTAAATACATACCTCTAAATTTTTTATCATAACTTTATACTCATTTATCTTATCAACTAAACTTTAAACTTTAACGCTTGTAAAATATATCGATTAATTCTTTATATAAGAGTATATTTTAAAGGTATTTTTTAATATAGGTTCTGGAGTGAGGTTAAACGTAAATAAGAAAATAGAAATCTTATCTAGCTGAGGTAAAGACAAACTAGAAAGCTTCTTTGCTCTCTTGATATCTTTATTAAACACTGATGCTTTTACACCGTTGAATAGGCGACTGTTAATATATTTCTTTACGTTATTTCTTTTGAGAATTGCAGGATTCTCCGTAGCCCTCTCTACTAACATATTTACAGAGGGTGACAAGTCTTTCAGTGATTTGATACCTGTTCTCTTCCGAGCTGCTACGCTTTCGCTCTCCATTATACCTCCTGTCCCTCTGAAGTAATAACAGGTTATTTTATCAGATATTGCTACTGGATAAGATAGTGCTACTCTTGCCCAATACTCTAAGTCTTCTCCCATTTTTGCATCACTAAAGCCACCAATACTACTAAACACTTCCTTTTTGATTGCTACTGAAGAACTGTGTATAACACTTATATCTTTAGCAGCTTCAAGGAAATAGTCTGCTACGCGAATAAAACTTAGCGTATCTTCTTCAGTATCAGTTATATTCATAGCTGTATTTAACTGTAATACCTTATTAGATACCATCTTTGATAAAGGAAAGGCATTGATTATTTTCACTAATTCAGCTAAATGAAAAGGTGACCATGCATCATCAGCATCAAGGAGTGCAATCCAATCATATTTTGCTTCAGCCATTCCTGTATTTCTTGCTGGACCTACGCCTTGATTAGCCTGCTGTATGATTCTAACTCTAGGGTCTGAAATATTTTTAATAACCTCTAAACTACTATCGACTGAACCGTCATCGACAATAATTAGTTCGAAATCCACAAAACTCTGAGAGAGAACGCTTTCTACTGTTCTTAAAATATATTCTTCTTTATTATATAGAGGTATAACAACACTGAACATTTTGACTTCCTTAAATTAAAATTGGTGTGCATCCTGCTTTTTTACTTAACTCAAATAGCTCAGGGGTTTTAGGAGCGCCTTTAGGAAGTAGTACTATACACTCTTTACAAAGAGGTCCTATATTGAGCATAACTGTGCTAAACAGACCAACTAATACTATAGAAGCATCTTTTGCATCTAATATTATCGCTTCTTCAGCAATCCTACCTCTTTTATCTAGAAGTTTAGCACCCAGATTAAGTAGATTTTTCTCCCTTGGGTGAGCAACATACGCGTCTACTTCTAGAGCTCTGGCATACTTCTCAAGCCTATCTATTTCTTGTAGATTCATAACCTCTTCAAAGGGTGCACCTAGAAAATATATTTTACTTTCATTAATATTTCTAGATAATTTTTCAGTCCATCCTTCTATATAGCGAAGCCTATTTGATTCTACTATATTCTCTCGATCCCTATATAAGGTGTAGTGCCTACTAATTTTTTGCTTTAATTGTATAAGCGGCAAAGCTTTCATAAAATATCTATAGAGAAAAATCCTCAGATTATTACTCTCTACGTGATAGATACTATTAGGATTTATATTTGCAGTCCCATCATCAAAAGTTATCAATTGTGCATTAGGATAAGCATTTGCTAAAGAATTAATAAAAAACGCATCAATGCTCGCAAAGAGCAATTGATTATAATTTGATGATTTATACCAGGCTCTCGATTTGATTTTGAACATTATAGCCGACAGTATACTAAACCGTTGAGAAGGTACAAAAACATACTCTGAATTTCTAGCTTTCAAAGAAAGTTTTTCATAGTAAAAACCATCTTCTTTAGAGTTATTTTGAGTAAAATATAGAACATCGAAAATTTTAATACACTCTTTTTCTAAAACTTTTTCTACTAACCATGCTTGAAATGGTGTTCTAATAATTACTAAGGCCCTCATGTAGCTCCTACTCTAAATAACTTAGATTTATTTAATATTGTTAGTGTATTAACAATTAACTATAAGCATTCTAATTTTACTGGCGTGTTTTTATACACTTCTTTAGTCAATCGCTTCCCTATAACCTCATCCAAAAACTTAGGAGCCAACCCAAACCCAGGACGCACACTACGCACTGCATCTTCAGTAATAATATCCCCAGCTTTTAAATCTTTTACAAAGTATAACGAGCGACGAAATTTAATGTTGCCTTGCTCACTTGCTTTGCGCCCATAGTCTACTTTACCAAGAGCTTGCCACGCAGTCTTACTATCACGGCATAGAGCGGTTAAGTCCTTAGGTTCTAAAGAAAAGCTATCATCAGGACCACCGCCGTCACGATTAAGCGTAAAATGCTTTTCTATAATAGACGCACCTAGTGCCACACTAGTGATTGCTGTCGTATTATCAATAGTATGGTCAGAGAGGCCTGTAACTAAGCCAAAACGCTCTCTCATATCTAAAATAGTGCGTAAGTTATAATCTTCTGCCGGTGCAGGGTAACCACTAACACAGTGTAGGATAGCAAGCTCTTTACAGCCTCCAGAACGAGCTGCTTCAATTGCTTCTTGTATCTCTTCAGCATCAGCCATACCGGTTGATATGATCATTGGTTTACCAGTACTCGCCACATATCGTATTAAAGGCAAGTCAATCGCTTCAAATGAAGCGATCTTATAAGCTGGTGCATTTAAGTCTTCCAATAAATCTACAGCCGTATTATCAAAAGGCGAGCTAAACATAGTGATATCTAACTCACGAGCATAGTCAAATAAGGGTTTATGCCACTCCCAAGGTGTATGTGCTTCTTGATAAAGCTCATAAAGCGTACGCCCATCCCACAGACCACCATGAATCTGAAAGTCTGGTAAATCAGAATTCAAGGTTATTGTATCAGGCGTATACGTTTGTATTTTTAAAGCATCTGCACCTGCTTTTTTCGCTTCTGCAATAATGTCTTTAGCTGCATTGAAGTCACCATTATGATTAGCAGACATTTCAGCAATTATATATGGAGGTGTGTCTAGACCGATAATACGGCCGTTAATATTAATATTATTCATTGTCTATTTTCTCTAACGTTAATTTAAATTTTTTACCATGAATTTCTAAATAAGCTGGAAACCGACTAGGGTCGCATACTCTTATTTTGTCAAATTGGCTTTCAATGCTTTTAGATATATCTATTTTACTATCTAACGGAGTCCGTTTTGGATAATAAGTTGGTTGTATATCAGAGCTTTGCGGAGTGGGAGCAATAGATTCAAAGTTTTGTACGGCTAAATCTATTAGTTCAATCTCTTTATCAAAAAGTATATGGTTGATTTCATCCCATAATGCATGATTCGGTATTTTAAACTTTATTTTCTTCCATATGTTTCCGCTATCAACCTTATCCGCAGCTTCTAAAAGGGTGAGAGTTATTTCATCGGAACCATCAATGATTTGCCATATATGTGGACTCCATCCTCTTCCTTTCGGAAGATCACTGGCATGAAGGACTAGGCTTTTGTTGTAAGAAGAACGATCTTCTTTATTAATAATTTCTGAGCAAGAAATAAGAAATAAGATATCACCTCCGCTCAGCTCACTTTTTTTCCTAACTAATTCAATAGTATGCTTATCAGTATTGTCTTTAATCCAGTTGTATAAGTATGTGTTAACCGGATGCTCTGAATCACTACATAAAAAACTGATTTTCATTATTAAATTTTATCCTTAGCAGTATTAGACAATAACTTTAAGAGTCTTTGCGCACCTAATCCATCACAAATTAAGCTGGCTGCCTCACTCATTTTAAGAAGGTTATCTTCCTTGCTAATAAAACCTACGCTTAAGTCAGTTATGGAACCGTTATTTAACTTCACCAGAGATACTGCGCCTGCGTCTTCTAAATTTTTAGCAATTAGAAGCTGATTTTCCGCTAAAACTAACATGAGAGTAGGCAAGCCTAAGCAACACCGCTCCCAAGATGTAGATCCAGCAGCACCAATAGCTAAGTCACTGTTCGCCATTAGCTCAGCCATATTAGAAACACCTGTTTTTACTTCCGTAGGCCAAGGCAGTTGTTCAGCTTTCTTCTTAACCGCCTCTATCCAGGGAGAGGTTGAGCCCATTACCACAGTGATTTTGCATGAATCAGATAGAGGGGTCTGTTTTAATGTATCTAGCATCTTTGACGTTAGATTATCTTTATCCACACCACCCAAGTTAACTAATATATGCTCTAAAGTATTATTTTTTCGACGTTCTAAACTGTATTGACGCCATTTAGAAAACTCTGGGCGTAACAGTGCATAAGTAGTACCACATAAAACTTTACAGTGATCTCGAACTAAGCCCTGGTAATCCTGCCTGTTACGACCAAATGTTTGATCTAATAAGACATCGCAGTCATGTTTTCTATCTGCTAAATCATCAATTACTAATATACTGTCACAATGAGGTCTAAACTTTTGTTCCCAATAATCGTTTAGTGCATAGTGATCAACAATAAGCCATTTAGGCTCTATATCACTAACGATATCTATAGTTTGCTTAGCGTCTTCAGCTTGACTTGTTCCTAACCATTCTGAATGAAATAGAGTAGACTCCGCTTCACCCTTGTTGCTATTATTTAGAGGTATTGCATCAAGCTTATAAACCTTATAACCCTTTTTAGTAATAAGATCTATAAGATTGCCTTCATGCTCACGACATATAAAATAGCATTTAGCACCCTGACGAGCTAACTCATCAGCAAGGGTTAAGCAGCGCATGACGTGACCGGTGCCTATTAGAATGGAGGCGTCGCAGCGAAAAACTACATTCATAGTTGCATGGCCTTAAACAATAGCTCAGCACGTTGCCAGTCTTCAGGAGTATCAATATCTTGAACCCGATGTCTAGGCAAAATAACAGGTGTAGATTCCGAGCCAAAGATAATCTTTTCTATTAGCCAAGCCTCTTTAGTACCCCAGTAAAACTGCCCAGCATCATGATAAGCTTCTTCTAAGTCTTGTGAGCGAGTATTAAACTGTTGTGGCTCAAACATTTCTACGCCAAGAGAGGACTTAATTTTAAAGGCCCGTTGAATAGGAAAGGCATAGCTGGTCGCTGAAAAAGCATACGCAGCGTTCGTATCTTCTAACTGCTGTAAACCCTGTTTTATTGCTTCCGGCGTTATAAAGGGTGCAGTAGCATACAGACAGCAAACAAATTCAGGAGTTCTACCCTGCTCAATTAAGCAGTTAACAGCGTGCTGTATTACAGGAATGGTACCTGCATGATCATTAGAAAGTTCTTCCGGTCTAATAAAAGGAACTTCTGCATTATACGCCTGCGCTACTTCTGCAATCTCAGTATCATCCGTAGAGACAATAACTCTGTCAAAGCAGCCAGATTCAATAGCTGCTTCAATAGAGTAACTTATCATTGGTTTTCCACAGAACTCTTTAATATTCTTTCGTGGAATACGTTTGCTACCGCCTCTTGCTGGAATAATAGCTACTTTCATTGATGAGGCTCCAGTAATCCTAAAAGCTTTATAGGTTTACCCCATGAGAGATCTCGGTTCTCTAGAAAGTAAGCAGTTTGGTCGTTTAATTGTAGGTATGATAAATACCAGTGAAATAAAAAGTAAGTTTTGAATTTTAAGCTTTTACTTTCTAGAAGTGATATATGATTTTGTGTAAGGTTTAATTCGGTAGATACTTCTCTAAAGTATCGCATTATTTTATGTGTGATTAGCCATTTTTTGGAAGGCTTAAGTGAGTTGAAGATACTAACGTTTCCAAAAAGAGTATAATTAATAAACTTAGTTTCTAGTAGCTGTAATTGTTCCTTATTATTAGTCAATTTTCGAGCTGCTTTGAAGCATACTACTGGAGTAAAAAGTCTATCAAAGTTCCTTGGGCTGTATTCATTACCTCTTGTGATAGAGTCGAATTCAGTATTATGAGTGTATGCAACAGTATCCGATTTATAGCATGTTTTTATAAAAAATGGATATATGAAAAAAGTCATTGGACCATCTTCATATATACAGTTTTCTGGAAAAAATAAACCATTATTAATTAGAAGGTCTCTTTTAAAGATATTTGTCCATATCCATCCAAAATTTAAAAGAAGGGTCTCGGGCATATATTCTTGATCACTATAAACACCCTCTTTAAGGCGCATACTATTATGGGTTTCGTTATTATTAGAGTGATTAAAAGCAATCAAATCATAACTTTCAAGACTTAAGCTTTTTATTTCTTCTAATGCTTCTGGTTTAATGTCATCATCTGAATCAACAAACCAAACATACTGACCCTTAGCTACTTTTAGCCCAGCGTTTCTTGCTCCACCAGGGCCTTTGTTTTCTTGGGCTATAACAATAACATTAACCTTACAACTCTCTTTGAATTCTTCTAAAGCAGTCAGTGTACTATCAGTCGAACCATCGTCAACTAATATTAGTTCTATTCCATTATCTTCTATACTAGATAGAGTTGATAGAAGTCTCTTAGATTTATCCTCAGAATTATGGAAAGGTATAATTATTGATAAATAGTACATTGTTTTAAGCCTCTAGAATAGATTTTAGACTAGAGACAACCTGATTTTGCTGATCTTCAGTCATGGTTGGAAACATAGGTAAGCTAATGGCTTCTTTATAGTACTGCTCAGCTTCAGGGAATTGATCTTCGTTAAAGCCCATTTCCTGATAATAAGGCTGCAAGTGTACTGGAATATAATGAAGGTTTACCAGGATGCCTGCTTCACGCATACCATTAAATACTTCAAGATGGGTTTTGGATATCTTATCTAATTGCAAACGAATCACATATAGATGCAAACCTGAGTAGCTGTCCTCAATCTGCCAAGGTAATGTAATAGGCAGGTCTTTCAGTAACTGATTATAACGCTCAGCTAAATTATGGCGTTTAGCAACGTACTCATCTAAGCGCTGCATTTGCGAAACGCCTAAGGCAGCTTGCATATCCGTCATGCGGTAATTATAACCAAGCTCAATTTGCTGATAATACCAGGGTCCATCAGCAGGTTTAGTCATTAAGCCTTCATCACGAGTGATACCATGGCTGCGTAACAGATTTAACTGCTCCGCTAACTCAGGATCATTCGTAACTGCTATGCCACCCTCAGCAGTGGTTACGATTTTTACAGGATGGAAGCTAAAGACAGTGATGTCACTATAACGGCAATTGCCGATAGGCTCGTCTTTATATTTACCACCGATAGCATGAGAAGCATCTTCAATAACCTTAAAGCCATATTTCTGAGATAAGGCATGAATGGCTGCCATATCACAGGGCTGTCCACTAAAATGAACAGGAATGACGACTTTAGGCAGTGTACCTTCTTGTTCTGCAATAATAAGCTTTTGTTCCAAAGCCTTGGCAGACATATTATAAGTACGAGGATCGATATCAACGAAGTCCACTTGGGCACCACAATATAAGCCACAGTTAGCAGATGCCACAAAGGTATTAGGTGTTGTCCATAACCAGTCCCCTTTAGCAAGTCCTAATGCGAGACAAGCGATATGTAGGGCAGAGGTTGCACTGTTAACCGCTACTGCATACTTAGCGTTACAGGCATCCATAACGGACTTCTCAAAAGCAGGCACCTTAGGTCCCTGCGTTAAGAAGTCAGATTGTAATACTTCAACTACCGCATCAATATCTTGTTGACTAATATCTTGGCGACCATATGGAATCATTTAGATGCTCCCGATTTTTTCACGATTGATTTCGATCCACTCTTGAAGTTGCTCGTCACTCATCCATTCAGAGTTGTTATCGCTAGCATAGACAAAACCTTCTGGTACACGTTTACCGTCTTTAATGCGTTTAGGATCAGTTGCCCAATGATTAATAGTGGGTAAAATCTTGAAATGCTCTGGATATTCGTAGGTGTAATAGGCGTCTTCAGCACTGATCATTTGTTCATGAAGTTTTTCGCCAGGACGGATGCCAATGGTTTCTTGCTTGGCTTCTGGAGCTACAACGCGAGCCAAATCAGTCATCTTCATTGATGGAATCTTCTTGACGTATATCTCACCACCGACCATATCTTCAAAAGCATGCCAAACCAATTCCACACCATCTTCTAACGAAATCATAAAGCGGGTCATACGCTTATCAGTAATAGGCAATACGCCTTTGTCTCTAATAGACATAAAGAAAGGGATGACTGAACCGCGTGAACCCATCACGTTACCATAACGCACTACTGAGAACTTAGTGCCATGTTCACCAGAGTATGAGTTACCTGCAACAAATAGTTTGTCTGATGCTAGTTTGGTCGCACCATATAAATTAATTGGACTGCTGGCCTTATCCGTCGATAGCGCAACAACTCCTTTAACACCTTTATCAATACAAGCATCAATTAAGTTCATAGCGCCATTGATATTGGTTTTTACACACTCAAAAGGATTATATTCAGCTGTAGGTACAATTTTTGTTGCAGCCGCATGAACGACATAATCCACTCCATCTAATGCACGATATAAGCGCTCTTTGTCACGAACATCACCAATAAAAAAGCGGACTCTATCATCCCCAATAAATTTTTTGGCCATGTCCCATTGTTTCATTTCATCACGTGAAAAAATAATAACTTTTTTAGGGTTATATTTTTCTAACACCATGGGAACAAAAGTGTTACCGAATGAACCTGTTCCGCCGGTGATCAGAATAGTACTATTACTTAACATTTAGAAATTCCTTTAGCGTAGTTATGTTGTAAGCAACTCATATTTACGAGATATTTAAGAATTAAAATATTTATTAGCTTTCCAAAGCTCAGCTACTTAAGCTTATCTATTGATATACAACAACTTTAAAAAGCATTTATTTATTAGGCTTTAGTCAAAATTTTTCCAATAATTTTTAAGCGTTTTAAACGACATAGTATGCTTTGTTTTAATCGATGCCGAATAACTACTAAGTCGCTCCGAATCGTCTATATTTGCTGACTCAATTGCCATATCTATTGCGCTTTCTAACGTCGGGCTATTGAAGGTATTTATTTGATAGTCTTGCTTAAATGTTAAATCATTTAAAGAGTTAGTTATGGTAATAACTTTGCCAACTTTGGCTAAATGCATGATTAGGTTAGGTTTGAACTGATTAAAAGCTTTCTCTACCGCCTCTGCATCACAAATGTCAATCTGTTGAAATGTATATCTTGGATTTTGATCAATCTCTTTGAGAGATTCTAAATTACCCGCGTAGGTTAATTTATCAATATTTAAGACTTCGTCGTCCGTATTATGGATAATATGGCGGATAACAGCAGAGCCGATAAAGCCTGCGCCACCTGTAACTAATATTTTCATGATTAAACCTTTATATATGCCCTATTATAGGAAGCTAAGAATGCTCTGCCATCTCTCTAAATTTAGGGTTGTTATCTACAAGCTGTTGGTAGGTGCCCTGGTCAACGACTTTACCTTTTTCCATTAGATAGATGGTGTCGCACTTCTGAACTGTTTTTAGACGATGGGCAATCATAATAATAGTTTTTTGGCCACTAAAATCATGAATAGCATCCATGATTATTTTCTCAGTGATACCATCAAGCGCACTGGTCGCTTCATCAAATATTAAAACATCTGCTTGATTATAAAGGGCTCGAGCAATACCAATGCGCTGGCGCTGACCGCCAGAAAGTTGTACTCCACGCTCACCCACTCTGGTATGAAGTCCTTTAGGTAACTCTTCAACCAGTTCAGTTAAATGTGCCAGCTCAATAGCCTTCAGCACTTGACTATAATCAATTTCATTAGCGGATATCCCAAAAGCAATATTTTCAGCAATACTACCTTCACTCAAAAAGATACTTTGGGGCACAAAACCTAAGTTATTTCGCCAGCCCCTTATATTATCTTCAGTGATAAGCGTGTCATCAATATAAATGTGACCAGATTGAGGAGGCAGTAGACCCAGAATGATATCGATTAAAGTAGATTTACCTGAGCCGGAAGAGCCCACGATGCCTATCACATGATTAATAGGAATAAAGATACTGACATTATTGAGAGCGTAATTCTCTTTGTTGGGATAAGCAAAAGTAATATTATCAAGTTTAATTTGCTGCTCAAACTTTAGTTTTGGAGATACTGTTTTTTCATTGAGCTCATTCTTAGTTATTTTCGATTGCTGTAAATCCTCTTTAACAGCTTCAAAGGCTGCTGAGTTCCCTTTAATCTGCGTAATACTAGAGTAAATTTGCTGTAAAGCAGGCAGTAGTTTAAAACAAGCTAATGCATAAATAGCTAATACCGGAAGCACCTGCCCTAAATTTCCATCGTAACTTTTTATTAAGACGAGTACTAAGCTAATCATAGCTCCAAAAGCCAGCAGCTCAACAAAAAATCTTGGCACTAGGCTAATCGTATTATTCGTTCCCTGCGCGCGAGCTTGCAACCCACCTTCCTCTGTGAACCTATCTATGAAGTCATACTTACGGTCTAATAGCAATACATCCTTAATACCACCAAAGCCTTCATTCATTAATCTAAATCTTTGCGTAGAAACTTCTGATAGTCTACGCCCATTAAGTATAAGGGACTTACGCACGAGCTTGTACATAATCATATAGGCTAAAACAAAGGCAAATATACCTGCTAGAGCAATAATAGGGTTGTAGATAAAGATACTTACTGAGATAAATAAGGCCAATACTAACTTAGCATTAAGACTCATCAAAGGCTGAATAATACCTCCACTGATTCTATTAGCTTCAGTAGATACTTGCTTGGTAAGCTGGGCGCTACTACCACTGGCGTGAAATAGCCAAGACTGCTGCATATAGTAAGAATATAGGCGGTCTGCAAGTTCTGTACCCACGCTTGCCCCATACACCGCTAAACGCCAAGTAGTGAGCATAGACACTATAGTAGATATTGTAAGCATTAAAAGCACTAGACAACCGGCAGCAAATACAAAGTCAACAGGGCTATTTATCCCCGAAAACTGATATAGCTTAGAATAAATACCTTCCTGTTGTAGCAAACTCGTATCACCTACTAATGCCATAAAGGGAGCAATAGAAGCAATCCCTAGTAGCTCTGTAAAGGCCATAAGAATGACTAGAAACTGTAATATGTAAAAATGCTTACGTTGCTTCTCAGAAAGTAAAGAAAATAGCTCTTTTATGACGCTTAACATATAATTTCATCTACAGTTTATTTTGAAGTGAGTGAACATACCAAGGCATCGCTTTCTCAATACCTTGAATAATATCAAACTGTGGCGCATAGCCTAGTGCACCTTGTATCTTACTAATATCAGCCTGACTATGACGCACGTCTCCTTCACGGAAATCTCGATAGACTGGTTCTTGAGTATAGCTAACTCCGTTAGCACTTAAATGTTCTTTCAGTGCTGAAAACAGTGTATTAAGGGTAGTACGACCACCAACTGCCACGTTATATACTTGGTTCTTGGCTTCTTCGGTAGCAGTCGCTGCCAAAATATTAGCTTGTACTGCATTTTCAATAAAGTTAAAGTCGCGACTGGTATCGCCATCACCATTAATATAGACTGCATCACCTGCGATCATAGCAGCCGTCCACTTTGGTATTACCGCTGCGTAGGCACCATCTGGTGTTTGGCGTTTACCAAAGATATTGAAATAACGCAGACCAATGGTCTTAAAGCCATAAGTACGTGAGAATACATCTGCATATAGCTCATTGACATATTTAGTTACCGCATAGGGTGATAACGGATTGCCAATAGCATTCTCGACTTTTGGTAACGCAGGATGATCGCCATACGTTGAGCTACTCGCCGCATAGGTAAAGCTAGCTACCTGAGCATCACGAGCTGCTACGAGCATATTTAAGTAGCCTGAGATATTGGTATCATTGGTATTGATAGGGTCAGCGATAGAGCGTGGCACCGAACCTAGGGCTGCTTGATGCAGTACGTAGTCCACGCCTGTACATGCTGTCTGACAGTCATTTAAATTACGAATATCACCTTCTATAAAGGTAAAGCTCTGCCACTGATCTTTGCTGACCAAACCCTGTACTTCATCTAAATTATGCTGAAAACCCGTCGCAAAATTATCTAAACCGACTACTTTTTGATTTAGTAATAGTAAAGTTTCAAGTAAATTAGAACCAATGAACCCCGCTACCCCAGTAATTAACCATGTCTTTGGCTCGTTAATTAGCGACTCTTTAATTTTTTCATATGCAGTTAACGTCATAACCATTACTTTCCGTATTTTTTATAAATTTATAGGCGGATATCAGTGTCTTCTTTAGTGAAAACATACTTTAAATCGTAAAGCACGTGTTCATTCTTTCCAAACGCTCTAATCTGCTCGATACCTAGATCGACGAACTCATTATGCGCGACGGCTAAGATAATACCATCATAGTTATTTACAGTAGGTTTGCTGATAGGCGTAATATTATACTCACGCTCAGCTTCTGCTTTATCTACCCAAGGGTCATAAACGTCAACTTCAATATTATATTCTTCTAACTCATGGACAATATCTATAACCTTAGTATTACGCACATCAGGACAGTTTTCTTTGAAACTCAGCCCTAAGACCAATACCTTGGCACCTTCAACTTGAATACGCTTTTTAATCATGGTTTTGACCAACTGCGTGACCACATACTCACCCATGCTGTCATTCAAGCGACGACCGGCCAATATAATTTCTGGATTATAACCAATCGCTTGCGCTTTATGAGTCAAGTAATAAGGATCTACACCGATGCAGTGACCACCGACGAGACCTGGACGGAAAGGTAAGAAGTTCCACTTGGTGCCAGCTGCTTCTAAGACCGCTTGAGTATCGATACCCATTTTATTAAAGATAACGGCTAACTCATTAATTAAGGCAATATTGACATCTCTTTGGGTGTTTTCGATCACCTTTGCCGCTTCTGCTACTTTGATGCTTGATGCCTTATGTGTACCAGCGGTAATAATCAAGTTATAAACACTATCGATGAAGTCTGCGACTTCAGGTGTAGAACCTGCAGTTACCTTCAAAATATTAGTAACTCTATGCTCCTTATCTCCTGGGTTGATACGCTCAGGACTATATCCTGCATAAAAGTCCTGATTAAAGATAAGTCCAGAAACATGCTCCAATACTGGAATACATACTTCTTCAGTTGCGCCAGGGTACACAGTAGACTCATAAACGACAATATCGTCTTTTTTAAGTAGACTACCGATAGCTTCTGATGCTTTGATCAAAGGGGTCAGATCCGGCTGCTTATAATCGTCGATAGGCGTAGGTACAGTCACTATAAAGAAATTGCATTCTTGGAGATCCGCTATTTCTGAACTGAAACTCAAATGTGTTGCTTGAGATAACTCTTCATTATTTATTTCTAAAGTATGATCTGTACCTGATATTAGTTCAGCTATACGATCAGTATTAATATCAAAGCCGACAACTGAGTGATGCTTACCAAATTCAACTGCCAATGGTAGCCCTACATATCCAAGACCGATGACCGCAATTTTCGAATTTTTAATATTGTGCATAAGTTTTCTCTGTATAGTATCTATCAATCGATATTACTAATTAGTATAACCATCAGGGTTTTGAGATTGCCATCGCCAAGTATCTTTCATCATGTCCTCAATAGACCTTTGGGCAAACCAATTTAGTTGTTGATGAGCTTTAGTCGCATCAGCATAACAACTAGCAATGTCACCAGCTCTTTTCTCTACAATTTGATAGGGGATGTTAGTGTTACTGGCTTTTTCAAATGCTTTCACCATATCTAAAACAGAATGGCCGCTACCAGTTCCTAGATTCCATACATGGTATCCTAGATTGTTAACTATATAATCTAATGCTCTTAAGTGCCCTTCAACCAAGTCCATAACATGTATATAATCGCGTATACCTGTCCCATCATGGGTAGCATAATCATTACCATAAACAGAGAGTTTATCTCTTTTACCAACTGCAACCTGAGCGATATAGGGCAAAAGATTATTGGGAGTGCCATTAGGGTCTTCACCTATCATGCCACTCTCATGTGCGCCAACTGGATTGAAATACCTCAACGTAGCTACTGCCCAAGTAGGATCAGACTCTACTACCTGCATTAGCATTTGCTCTACCGCCATTTTTGTATAGCCGTAAGGGTTCGTAGGCATATACATAGGGCATTCTTCAGAAATTGGTAATTCGTCTGGATCGCCATATACGGTAGCAGAAGAGCTGAATACTATTTTCTTTACGTTGTATTTTTGCATAGACCTTAATAGTTGTAGGCTTCCGCTAATATTATTATCAAAATACAACAATGGTTTTTCGGTACTTTCACCTACTGCTTTTAGACCTGCAAAGTGGAGGACAGCGTCGATATTATATTTATCAAAAATACTATTCAGGCATTCACTATCTCTTATATCACCTTCAATAAATATACACTGCTTATTACTTAGAGCTTCGACTCTCTTGATAGACTCGTAACTACTATTTAATAGGTTATCTAAAACAACTACTTTATGATTCGATTCTAGTAATTTCAGTAGCATATGGGAACCTATGTAGCCTGCTCCACCTGTTAATAGAATCATAGAAAGCACCTTATAAAATTTAATTCTGTTTTCGAAGAGTTTTACTAAAATGTTTGATTATGAAACCGATTGATACCCTGCGACAAAATAGCGAAACTCTTGTTTGAGCCAATCAACATCATAGTTCTGCGCTCTTTGCGCAAGCTCGTTCAATGTCTTTTCTATATCCGCCAAAGGAAAGCTAGATTCCATCGCCTGCATGATCAGCGGATGGTCGGTGTCTTCAACATTGTCATCACCGATTATGAGCTCCTCATAGAGCTTCTCTCCTGGGCGTAGTCCAGTATAGGTGATCTCGATATCTCCATAGGGATGGGCTTCGTCTTTTACCTCAAAGCCGCTTAATTGAATCATACGGCGCGCGAGATCAACAATCTTTACTGGTGCGCCCATATCGAGGACAAACACTTCCCCACCTTTTGCCATTGCCCCTGCTTGAATCACTAAGTTTGCCGCTTCAGGGATCGTCATAAAGTAACGTGTGACATCTGGATGGGTCACAGTAATAGGCTTACCCTGCGCGATTTGCTTGGTAAATACCGGCACTACTGAGCCTGACGAGCCTAATACATTACCGAAGCGCACCATACTGATAAGGGTATGATTGTTATTAGGGTTATTTTTCTGGCTCAGTGCTTGACAAACTAATTCCGCTAAACGCTTCGTCGCACCCATAACATTAGTCGGTCTTACTGCTTTATCAGTGGATATCAAGACAAAAGTCTCAACCTTCGCTTCGATAGCGGCGCGAGCACAGTGATACGTGCCCTTGCTGTTATTTATTGCACCTTCAAAAGGGTTATGCTCGACGATAGGCACATGCTTATAAGCAGCGGCGTGATAGACGGTCTGGATTTGATAGCGTTTGAGTACACGTAGTAGATTGGCTTCATTAGTGACATTACCGATCACTGCGATGACTTCGATGCCTTGATAGATGTCTTTGCTAGCGACTCGAGCGATCAGCTCTTGATGGATACTATAGAGCGCAAACTCAGATAGCTCGTAGAGTACCAAAACTTTGGGCTTATTTATGATAATTTGCCGGCACAATTCGCTACCGATAGAGCCACCGGCACCAGTGACCAGTACGCATTTATCAGTGATATTGTGCCGCAATAAGCGCTCATCAGGCTCGACCGTCTGCCGATCTAGTACATCTAAGATATCGACTTTGCGCATACTACTGACAGTGACTTTACCATCGACTATCTCTTCTAGGCTTGGTAGCTCTTTGATTTTAATCGAGATGCCTTCTAGCTTGTCGATGATTTGCCGCTTGCTAGCACGGCTGATAGAAGGAATAGCTAAGAACACTTGAGAGATATCAAGCTTAGATACGACTTTCACTAGCTCATCAGCACCATAGATGCGCTTGCCTAACACATAAGCGCCGGTAAGCTGAACATCATCGTCAACAAAAGCCACGACATTATACTTATGAGAGTTTCTAAGGCCCTCTAGCAGCTCTTTACCTGCCTCACCTGCACCATAAATGATGACATTATCAGAGTCATCATTGAGCTGACGCTGCGGCCGCTGACCTTGCCAACGTGCAAGTAGCTCGCGAATAGTTAAACGACTATTCCAAAGCCAAATAAAGAATAAAAACAAGTATAGAATAGGTACGGCACGCGGCATACCGGGTATCAGATCAAGATAAAGAGCCCCTTGCGCGATGACGATCAGCAATAAGAACAGTTGTAGCACTTTGCCCATCGCTGAATCAAAAAAGCTACGGGCAACACCTTTATAAAAGCCTATAAGGTATAAACCAATCACCGGGATTAATGCATAAAAGCATAGCGCAACTGGGCTGATATGATTGCCCATATAACCATAGCGTGCTGCAATGGCGAAATATAAGCATACCGCTGACATCATAAAGTCAGCCGTCATCAAGATAGCTTGCTTAGCGCTGCGCGGTAGCGCTAGTAGATACTCAGCAACCCGTTGCGACCAACTGGTCGCTTCTTGGTGCTGCTGAGCGCTAGTAGGCTTAGACTCTATCGACATAATGGACAACTATTTTATTTATAGGCTTAGTTAAATATTCACAAAACCATAGTTAGCTATTATTACCATAGGCATAGCTATAGTGATAACTATATTTACTCATTAGGCCTTGTTGTACATCATTAAGGACGATGCCATCGACTTGGATATCGGCCTTATGCATCTGCTTGATCGCATAAGCCACTTGCCCTTCTACCGATTGATCATAGCGCGTGACCATCAGTACTTTATCCGCGTAATGCGACATAATCATCGCGTCTGAAGCAGCTAAGATAGGCGGCGAATCGATAATAATATAATCGTAGTGCTCATTGAGCTCAGTCATCATCTGTTCAAACTTATCACCTGAGAGTAAGGATGATGGGTTCTTAGGATGCTGTCCACGCGGCATAAAGTCGATATTATCTATAGAGGTCGGATGTATAGCCGCTGCTAACTCTCCCTGCTGCGCTAAGTAATCTCCTAAACCATTATCAGGCGTCATATCGAACATTCTATGTAGTTCACCTAAGCGCATATCCGCATCTATGATCAACACCTTTTTATCGAGTTGCGAAAATACTTCAGTTAAGTTAGCAGAGATAAACGATTTACCTACCCCTGGGCTCTCACCGGTGATTAAGATGACTTTAGCACGTTCACCGACTTTGCCGACTACTGGCATACCAAACATTAAGTTCGTTCTTAAACTCTTTATCGCCTCGTAGCTCAGGCTATTGTTATCGGCATGGGCCAACAGACGATTTGGTGACTTCTTATTCTTTCGTAGTCTGGTTAACAGTGGTGAGCGCGGAACAGTCGCAATGACTGGTACACCGGTCTTAGCTTCAAGGCGCTCAGGATCTTTAACCACGTTTCGTAATAAGTTTTTAAGCAGCACTAACATAGTTCCTAGCATGCCACCTAATAATAGCGCTAAGATCATGATTTGTAGCTTTTTAGGGGCGATAGCATCAAAGGTGTTGATAGGCAAGTCAATAATACGCGCAAAGCCTTTTTGACCTGCTTTTGCTATTTGTAGCTGTTGATAGTTCTTAAGTAGATTTAAATAGATCTCTCTATTTATCTCGGTATCTTGTGATAGCTTTAAGAACTCACGCTGCACTTCTGGTAGGCCGGCAATGGTATTATCAATTTTTTGCTTGCGAGCATTCAATACAGCTATTTGCTCATTGATTTGAATAACTAATGGATGCTCGTCAGTGTAATACGTTGTGAGATCTGCTTTTTTTAGCTTAAGCTCACTGAGCTGTGTGTCAATTTGAGAGTTTTCTGCTAATAAAATCTCTGCTTCTTGGCTGACATCGATGGTACCGTACTTAGTTCGAAACTCATTGAATTCTGCCTCAGAGTCTTCTAATTTTTCTCTCAATACCGGAATTTGAGTCTCCATAAACTCAAGCGTTCTAGTGGTATCTTCAGTGCCA
This sequence comes from Psychrobacter sp. TB20-MNA-CIBAN-0197, assembly GCF_040309765.1. Taxonomy (NCBI): domain Bacteria; kingdom Pseudomonadati; phylum Pseudomonadota; class Gammaproteobacteria; order Moraxellales; family Moraxellaceae; genus Psychrobacter; species Psychrobacter sp. TB20-MNA-CIBAN-0197. The sequence continues at coordinate 77,132 of NZ_JBEOPC010000001.1, read as the reverse complement.
CGAGACTGGTTTTGACCCACATAAGATAAGACGATCTCTTCAAGGATAAGACTAGTCTGTTGCTGGTTATTACCTGTCATGGACAGTTCAATAATACCAGTCTGTTGACCCTTTTCAACTACCGATAGCGCGCTATTTATCGTATTGGTAGTCTTTTGTAATGATTGCTTAGTCAGGCTAATAGCATGATTATCAGGTAAATCGTTTACCGTAATCTGGATCTGGCCATCCGCCCCTTTGAACTGATGAGGTTGGTTCAGCTGACCTTTAAACTCATCAAGCTCATTGCTAAGCGTAAAACCCGTTTCAGAGCGAGTGAGAGTAAATGGCTGATTTAGATAGCCTTGCGAGACATTAAATTGACTGATATTGGCTTGACCGTCTGTCGTAGTTAGGGACACTCCTTCTGGCGTATGTATAGCAGTATTTGTACGGTCATTGACGATTCTATCTATAGCGCCTACTTCAGGATCAGCCAGACGGATACGCAGATGTAGCGAGTTAATCACGGGCTCTAAGATCATCCGAGAACGGATCAATTCAGCTTCCGCCTGCGCTTTACTATCTTCAGCGCCGATTAGCTCTGAGATATCGCCGCCAAGCGCTGATACCCCTGATGATTTTTCATCGATCTGTATGAGAGCTTCAGATTTATAAGTCGGATTGACATAGCGACTATATAAGATACCAATCAATAGCCCCAGTATGGCAAAAAACAGTATAGTCTTCCAACCACGCAATAACGCTAATAGTAGCGCCATTAGGTCGATTTCATCGTCTTCTTTTTCGACAGCCGTTTTGGCACTATTTTGTGAATCTATAGTCATAACTTTGGGTTCATCATCTTAGATTAGTAGCTCAATATCAGTAACTCGATATCACTTAATTAGGGGTAAGCCGTTAGCTAATTTTATCAGCCCAAGGTTTTAGGCTATCAAAGATATCTTGCCGCGCCTTTTCAAACACAGCAAGATCATGGCGATATGGATCAGCGATGTCTTTGTCAATCCAATGCCCAATACGAAAAGTCTTACCGCGGCAATGCGGCCAACGATCCTCAATCCATTTGCTTTGATTATTAGACATCGTCAGGATCAAATCCGCGCGCTTCACTAGCGTCTCGTCAATCTGCTTGGCAATATGCGCAGACATATCTATGCCGAGCTCTGACATCACTGCCAAAGCGTTAGGATCAGCGCCATTACCGACTACAGCAGAGAGCCCAGCAGAGTCGATTGTCTTATTAGGATACTGCTGCGTAAGAGCCGCCTCAGCGATAGGACTGCGACAAATATTGCCTACGCAAACCACCAAAATATTATCAAATGCCATAATATTTGCCACCTATAAGATTGAAACGCTTCTAATTGCTGATGTAGAAGGAAGCAATGCACTGATCACACGGTTCCAACGCGTCAGGCCAGTTGGATCCACATAGAGAATATCATTAGGCTGCATCTCGAAGCGATTGGCCAGTGCGAGGCTAGTCAGATTTTGCATATCAGCATAATAAATGTTGGTACGCTGATAGTTTGGATTGTCACGGACTACATATACTTTGGCCGCATTAGCAGTAGCAGAGTTCAGACCTTTAGATCTGCCTAAGACTTGCGCTAAGCTCAGTCCTTGCTCCAAGATAGGCACCGGCTCAATTTGACCAAACTCGCCTAAGACATAGACAGTGTTTCGATCTTGGCTATTAACATGAATAGAGTCGCCGTCTTGAATATAGATCTGATTACCCGAAGCGCCTATCTGCCGTAGATCGCTTAGACCGATATTATAATTACGGCCATTACGGTTTAGCACGATACTGTTTGAATCGCCGGTCTCTGTCGCGCCGCCTGCTTTAGAGATCGCACTATATAGTGATACAGGCGCATCATCAATAGCAAACTCGCCAGGCTGTTTGACTTCACCATCGATAAAGAACTTATTACCGCGGTAATTGATAATCTTTACTTGTGGATCGGAGTATTTCAGATAGCGTTGCAGTTGACTTTGCAAGGAGGCGGTAAATTGCGGTACGCTCAATCCTGCGGCCTTAACTCTGCCGACTAACGGAAACTGCACGAAGCCTTGCTGATCTACTGGGTATCCTGCAGATGCCGGGCTATTACCACCTCCAGATGAGGCGATATTCATATCTGGATAACCCACTAAATTAATAGCTAAGATATCACCTTGAGAAATACGATACTGTTTCTTAGTGGAGCTCGCTATCAACTGATAAATGTCATTTGTAGGACGGCTGACTTGCGGAGGCGGCAAGGTCGCTAAGTTGAGCGGCTGAATATTAAACTGTAAACCATTTTCGGCAGTGAAGTCCCCTACTGGCGGCAAATCACCTGCTTGTAAGCCTGAATTGATCGTCGTCGTCGCGCATCCTGCAGACCATAAAGTCATGAGCAATAAGCCCGAGGTGCTTAACAGTTTAAAGGATTGGCGCATAATGAAGACCTTTATAGAGCATGATGACAGATAAAAAGTATAGATAACAACGATATACTACTAATTTAGTAAGGCATTTATACTATAAAAAAAAGCCATAATAACATAATTGGTTAAAATTTCATCTATTGTTATTATTTTTGTTCACTTTTATCTACACTAGTTTGCAGATATTATAGTCGCTGACTACTGCTTTGTCGTTCAAAGTAGCGTAAAATAGCCAATCTAACTTTTTACATTGAGAAATGTACACACTCACCCGATTCAAGGATATATTATGAAAGATGAAAAACTACAAAAAGCACTCGCCCGTATGGGCCTTGGCTCACGCCGGCAGATGGAAGAAGTCATCAAATCTGGGCGCGTCACGGTCAATAATGGCCCTGCGACTATTGGCGATCGCGTCAGCCCAGGTGATGAGATTCGCGTTGATGGTCGTCAGATCAAATACACCAGCGAAAATGAAAAGCGCCGCCGCGTCATTGCTTATTATAAGCCTGAGGGCGAGATTTGTTCCGCTAATGACCCAGAGGGTCGTCCAACTGTGTTTGAGCGCTTGCCAAAACTGACTCATGACCGCTGGGTAATGGTCGGTCGGTTGGATATTAATTCAACTGGACTACTATTATTTACCAATGATGGGGAGCTGGCGCATCGCTTAATGCATCCATCGAATGAAATCACTCGTGAATATGCGGTACGAGTGCTAGGCGAAGTGACGCCTGAGATTGCCCGTACCTTAACCTCTGGCGTGATGCTAGAAGATGGTATGGCGCAGTTTGAAGATATTAAGGAAGGCGGCGGTGAAGGCGTGAATAAATGGTATCACGTCAAGCTTAAAGAAGGACGTAATCGCGAAGTGCGCCGTCTATTTGAGTCGCAGGGTCTAAAAGTCAGCCGCCTATTACGTACGCGCTACGGCTCTATCGATCTACCCAAAGAGCTGCGTACAGGTCGTCATATTGAATTAGACAAAAAAGACATTAACACTTTGACTGATTTAGTTAGCTTGCGCCCGCGTCAGGGTACCGGTCTGCATGGTGCAGCTAAAGAGAAGCAAAAGCGTATTAGAAGTAAACCGCTAAAAGCGCGACGTAGTGACAACCGTAGATCTGAGAGCAATGATAATAACGCTAAGTCTAAGCGTAGTGGCAGCCCTGCTAGTAAAGGTCGTAGCCGTAATAGCAATCGTTAAAACAAATTTATCAAGTTAGGTTAGACAAAATAAAACGGCCATTGATATTTAATATCAATGGCCATTCTTTTTGTAGGTTATGATTTTAGCTCACGTAAGGTGCGCCCTGCGCACCGATTATTGAGAAAAACCTAGCCAATGGTACGTGGAACGCACCTCACAGAAGTTGCAGCATAAGCTAACTTTGGCTATCCATATACTGCTTCATCACCCGTAGATCTTGCAGATGATGGCTTCGCATTTGTTCGAGTAAAGACTCTAATCTTGATTCAATATTATCCAACATTGCTTGCAGTAACTGCCGCGCCTCTACTTGCTTGCTATTTTCGGTTTTATTATTTTGCTTAAACAGATGGTAATAGCTGGCTAGCATCTCCGGCAGTCTTGTGTGTAGTAACTTATGCAGCACAAACTGCTGCTCGGTCATAGTGGCGGTGATTTTTTGCTGCGCTAAGCTCTGCTGATAATCGCTATATACCGCTACCCTATCGTCGATAGCTTGTAGCTGTCGCAGCTGCTGTTGCGTTAAAGTTGCTAAGTGCTTTGGATCCAAAGTAAGCTGACGCCAGCGCATATCTTTAGGTGTTAGCGCTTGATTAGGGTCTTGATAAACCAACACGCCAGGGCTAATCCCAACTGCTTTGTGCAGCGCCTGCCAGCCTTTTTTACCAATGTAAATGACGCCGACAGTAGTCGCAATGCCTACGCCTATCAGTACACTCATGTCATTTAGCCTTCTATTTTCTTACTACTCTTTGCCGCTGCTTTTGCAAACTATGCCTATTAATAAGTTTATATTTAGATCTAAAAACTCGATTAATAAAATTCCAAATTAATAATTAAACTTGCGACTCGCTTTTATCACTTAGCGCTTGCTCATTTATGACTATATTTGGCGCTCTATTAGTATTATTACTAGTAGTAGGAGCATCGAAACGCTGCTGTAAGTAGCGATTGGTCACTAGTAGTTTTTGCCCGTCTTGATGATAAGATGCATCGAGTAAGTCATCGAATTGACGATCTACTGTATTTAGCACCTCTAACAGCGCCTCTTTACCCGTGACACCAGAGTGTTTTATCTTAGTGGTATCGGCGCGCTGACCATCCAAATCGTGGAGACGACGGTAGTCGGCTACCGCTTGCGGGATATGCTTGTCCATCAAGTTTTGAATCATGATATAAGTTTCGGTCACCGTATCCGTATCATCAATTTTGCCATCGTTATTGGTATCGCCGTAGATGACTCGTAGCTTCTCACCTTTTTGATTAATCTTATCAAGTAAGGTTTTGACCTCAGTAGGTAAGCTCTTTTCAGGAATATAACCGAGCTGCGGCATCGCCTTGTACTCAAGCATTTTTGGCGCCGTTACTTTTTTGATACCGCGGTAACCCAGATACAATCCTGCTGCCGGTAGCACACCGTAGAGGATGAACATCACAAACATGGCGGTTACTTGAGTCATGGCGGTATCCTTATAAAAGGTGGAAAAATTATCTGTATTTTGCTTACTATGTTAGTAAATACAGCTTAGCTTTGCGTGCGGCTTTTGACATAGCGATGAGTCGATGCCAAGCGATTGAGCACGGTTTGATGCAGCTCATCAAGGAGCTCATCAAGCTCGTAATCAATCTCCAAAAACAGATCAGTCAACATATCACCTGCCGTCATACTCCCTTGCACCATAGTGTTTCTGGTTCGATGCGGACTAAAGCGCAGTAGTTGCTCATAATGATGCAGCGCTTCTGGGATGCTCTCGGACACCAGTTTATCGATGACGAACTGGCGCTCATTATGCTGCTGTTGCTCTTCATTCAGCTCATCGCTCCAGTCACGGTAGCGTTTGAGCTTGCCATTAATACGATCAAGAATAGCCACCGCCTCGATAGGCATAGCGTTTAGGGTGGCCTCATCAACCACATCGACAAGTTCGGTCATAATCGGGCAGCGTCCATGTTTGAGATACCACAAGGTATCGGGGTCAAAAGGAGGTCGATTGGGCGAGCGCCACTGAGCGCGGTTCGCCAAATAGCGATCGGTCAGCGGCGTTGGCGTACCAATATCATTAACTTGTGCCAATGCAGCACAGATACGCTCAGCGCGTTTAGGCTCAGTAAGCGGCGATAACGCTTCAATATGTTTACGGCTATTGTTAGCACTACTGTCAGCAGCAGTATCATCTTGATTCACGTTACTTGCTGCTTTTTGTACATTTTTGGCAGCCGAAGTCGGCAGGTCATCTTGCTCTTGCCCAAATGACTGTAGCATTCTTGCCAGACTTATTACCATAACTTGCCTTTCCCTAATCGCTCATAATCTACCCGCTCAAAGCGCACTTACGCTATTGCATTCGACTTTTGAATAGCTTATCTTAACAGCTTTTTTGCCATCTTCCAGTAAGCAAACGTCACCAATTATAGTAAAAAACTAAGCCACTCTTTATGAATATTGCTGATTATTTGTCTGGGTTTTTTCTAGGCTTATCGCTGATTATAGCTATTGGCTCACAAAACGCCTTTATCCTCAAACAAGGCCTTAAACGCGAGCACGTGTTTCTTATTTGTCTATTCTGCGCTGTCAGTGATGCATTGCTGATTTCAGCGGGCGTCGCAGGCTTTGGCGCGGTAACGGCTCGTTTCCCGCAAGTGGTGACTATCGCAAAATTCGCAGGTGTGGTATTTTTAGTCGGTTATGGACTGCAAAGCCTATATGCTAGCGCAAAACTATCTCATGCCTTGACGACCGAAGGCCAAGCAGTAGGCAGCCTTAAAAAAGCGCTACTACTTTGCATTGGCTTTACTTGGCTCAATCCGCACGTCTACTTAGATACTTTGGTGCTCGTGGGTATGGTTTCAACCGGTGCTAGTAGCAAACTCACCTTTGCTCTAGGAGCCGTCAGCGCTTCTTTTGTGTTCTTTTTTGCGCTAGGCTATGGTGCACAGCTATTACGGCCATTATTTGCCAAACCTAAGGCTTGGAATATACTCGATGCCTTAGTCGGAATACTGATGCTGTATCTAGCGTGGCATTTATACAACAGTTAGCATTTTACAAACCTTTCATCGCTAATATATTTAGCCATAAAAAAAACCAAACACACTATCTCAGCATGTTTGGTTTCGATGTGATAAGCGTTATAAATGTTATCTATTTAAGCATTGTCTAATAACTATTAGCTAAAATAGTATTGATAACCTTTAGCTAAGACGCTTTTTTGTGCTTTTTGGACTTAATAAAGCTTAAGTTCAAAAAGTGCTCTAGCGAATCATCAGTGATATCTAACCAAGGCTCTGGTAGCTCTGGCGCTAACGTACCGGTCAGCGTTGAGCGGTAGGCTTTTTCTCTGAATTTCATGATATCTTCCGTTTTATCTTTCTGCCACTGCTTCAAGATATCTGCTTGCTTTTCGACTGCAAATTCAGGATAGTTCGTCGCGTTATTGAGATCGCGGATATAGGAGGCTTGAAAATCGATCGAATCATTGACCGTTACACACTTAGCGTAAGTGGCGAGCCATTTTTCTTCGTCTGCTTGGCGGCTCTCAAGATCCGGCAACTCAATATCACCTAGGATGACATCACGAGCGTACCACGCTTGCGCGTCAAACATATTAAAGGTGAAGTACTGATCCTGCATACCTAAATAGATAAGCTGCGGGTTTGGCTGCCAAAAGATGCCTTTATAAAGGTTGGCCGGATACAGACAGTTATGCGTCTGCAAACGTAATTCATCTGGCAAGAACGGGAAATGGAACAAATAGCCGGTACACATAATAATCGCGTCAAAGCGCTTACTCGTACCATCAGCGAAATGCGCCACATCGTCTTCAAAATGCGTCACTAGCGGGCTCTCGCTAATGCCCTCGGGCCAGTCATATCCAAGCGCTTGCGTGCGATAGCTGATAGTGACCGATTTAGTGCCGTATTTATAGCACTGTGTTCCGATATCTTCAGCAGAATAGCTACTACCGATGAGTAAGATATCTTCATCTTTAAACTCTAAGGCATCACGGAAATCGTGAGCGTGCAATACGCGGCCTGGGAAGGCTTCTAGTCCTTCAAAATAAGGCATATTCGGCGTTGAGAAATGACCTGTTGCGACGACCACATGATCAAACTCACCGACTTCTTGCTCGCCGGTTTTGTGGTTCATCACTGTTACGGTAAATAACTTGGTTTCATCATCAAAAGTGACCCAACGTACCGGGCACTCAAAACGGATATATTTTTGGATATTTTGCTTATCGATACGTCCCATGATGTAGTCTTTTAGGACTTCGCGCGGTGGGTATGACGGGATAGGCTCGCCAAAATGCTCTTCAAACGAATAATCGGCAAACTCTAAGCATTCTTTAGGGCCATTCGACCATAAGTAGCGATACATACTGCCGTGAACGGGTTCACCGTTTCTATCTAGACCAGTACGCCAGTTATAGTTCCACATGCCGCCAATGGCATTTTGTTTTTCATAACATACAATTTCTGGTAAGTCCTTAGCGCCTGCTAAACGCGCCGCTTCAAAGGCACGTAATTGTGCCAAACCGCTTGGACCTGCACCTAATATAGCAATTTTTTTCTTGTTCAAGATTTACTCCTGCTGATAATAGTGGAGCACTACTATAACATATTTTTATATTTCATGTTTTTAGACGCTCTACTTGGTCATGGATCAGGGGTTTAGAGCAATACAGAAGACCTCAGCAAACCTCTAAAAGAACGAGATTGCTGAGGGGTTTTAGGCAGGGTAATTTGTATGGCAACAGACAAAGGCATGAAGCGTTATCAATCAATATAGTCGAACCACTATTAAAGTGTTACAGCGTTAGACTCGTTTAGCCTACTACTGTAGTACTTGCACTCGTCTGCCTTGTACCACTTTTAATATTGATTGACTATAAGTACGCTGATAATTGAGCTAATAAACGAATTGATAGAATAGCTATAATAAAACAGGAAACAGGCTACGCAGAGCATTGACGATGATTTCGATAGAAACAGCTGCTAATAACATACCCATAATTCGGCTCATAATATTGAGTCCGGTATCGCCTAATAAGCGGCTAATCCGGCCTGCTGCCATCAGCGCTAAATAACAAAAGATACTGATTAGCAAGCCGGCGATAAGAATAGCGGATATCTGCAAAATACCAGACACTTGCGATGAGTAGATGATAACCGTTGAGATACCGCCGGGCCCAATCATCATCGGAATGGCGAGTGGTACCACTGCTGCGGCTGTCGTTGGCGGTGCGTCCTGCACATGATCGACATCGAAGTTCTCTTGATCAGGCTTAACAGGATTACCCTCACCGTTCATCATATTAAGGGCAATTAAAAACACCAAGATACCGCCTGCCAGCTGAAACGAGCCGATGGAGATGCCCAAAGCCTTTAGTAGAGTCTCCCCCACTACGGTAAAAAAACTAATAGTAATAAAAATAGTCAAACAAGCGATGCGCGCGACTTTGCGGCGGTTCATCATCGAATAACCGCGCGTCAAATCCAAAAACAGGGTCAAGGCGCTAAAAGGATTAATCAGCACCAAAAAAGCTAAGATAATTTTGATAATTTCAGTATTCACGGAGCGCTCGCTTGTTTTGCATAAACATCGGGCAAAAGATAAGGCCATCGTGCGATTGCAGCGATGACCCCGTGTATTTTTGATGCCATTATTATAGCATGGCAAGAGAGGCGAATTAAATCACTAACTGCCTTTAAGTGTTTCATTTTAAGATATTAATTTAAGGCATCGCTAGTCGCTTAAGCGCTAAAATCCAAGCCGATATCTAGCGCGGTCGTGCTATGGGTCAAATAGCCCATAGCGATAAAATCAACCCCCGTCTTCGCCGCCGCTTGCACGGTCTCAGGTGTGATACCGCCAGAAGCTTCAGTCTTGGCGTGGCCTTGGCACATCGCTACCGCTTCGCTCAACGTATCAGGACTCATATTATCAAGTAGCACTAAGCTGACGCCTGCGTCTAATGCTAGCTGCAACTGCTCTAAGGTATCGACCTCCACCTCAATCGGGATGAGATGACCGGCAAAGTCTTGCGCCTGCTTAATTGCCGTTTGGATATCGCCGGCTATCGCAATATGGTTATCTTTGATCAAAATCGCATCATCTAAGCCTAAACGATGATTTCGGCCACCGCCGCAGCGCACGGCATACTTTTGCAGTGTACGTAGACCTGGAATCGTCTTGCGCGTACAAGTGATTTGCGCCGGATACTCAGCAACGCTATCGACGATTTGCTGCGTGGCAGTCGCGATACCGCTCAGATGAGTTAAGAAGTTTAAAGCCGTACGCTCCGCAGTTAATAAGTGCCGCGCATTACCGCTGACGATAGCGAGCACAGTACCAGCGGTGACGCGCTCACCATCTTGAACTTGAGCGACAAACTCTATCTGCTCATCGACTGCAGCAAACGACAGCCTTGCTACATCCATACCGCAAATCACTCCTGCTTGCCGCGCCCGAATCTGTAGCTTTGCTTGCTTGTCAGCGGGAATGGTCGCTTGCGAGGTCACATCGCCGCGCCGACCTAAATCTTCTACGAGTGCTGCTTGTACTAATGGCTCAAGCAGTACTTTATCTAGCGCCAGCTCTAAGTGAGTGTTCATCGTTTGGTTTATCCTCTGCTTAAAAAGAGTCAAGTCTCTAAACGCTTATGAGGCGCTAATTACTTAAACTCAAAATGAGCATAAATATAGCGTAATGTGCTTTTATTTTCAATAAAAAGTTTTTGAGGTGGAAATTGAGTTAGGTAAAAGTTACTAAAACTACTTGGGTAGACAATCACTTAAGCAATGAGTAAAGAGTCACTTACGCTTCGGTAGTTTACTATCCATAAGCAGACTTTGTAGTTCGATATCATGGCAAAACCGATAGAGCTTCGCCGGACGGCCGCGCTGAGCGCTACTACTCTCCCCAGTAGGCATGACAAGGTTTTGCGACTCTAGTAGACGCCGAAAGTTCTGTTTATGCAGCCGCATACCCGATAGCGCCTCGACGCTTTGTTGCAGATGCGATAAGGTGAAGCTATTTGGCATCAGACCAAAGATAAGTGGACGATATTCTATCTTCGCGCGGAGCCTTGAGATGGCGGTAGCAATGACGCGGCGATGATCATAATACATCGGCAAGCCTATCTGTTGTGACCAATTAGCAGCAAGCCTATTGGGATGATAATTCGGCGCTTCTGGTACTAAGTCCGCTTCATAGAGCATCTCATAACGTAGCAGCACATGCTCTGCTACCCAGTCGATTGTATCTGCTTCACTAGCGTTCGCTCCGTTTTTATGGCTCTCGCTAGTTTGACTGACACCCCAACATAGCCCGATACGCTTATGCCGTCTTTGCCGGATAGCCTCATCTTCTGCACTATCGGCCCACATATATAGCGCCGGTAGGATTAGATTGGTAATAATATCCGGCGTACCTGTTAAGTGGTTTTCCCACGGAAAATAATCGTACCAATCCTGCCAGCTCGCTTGGCTCTGCGCTTGCTTGGCCTGCTGCTCTTGTACTAAACCTAGGTAGCTGACATAGACCAACGCATGACCATCTTCATTACGCCGATTGGTATCGACGAAGGTATAAAGCTGCTCCAAATACCCTAGCGGCTGCTGTGTTTGCTCCTCCACCCATTGCCGCACGCCGGCTTGCAGCGAGCGATGCAGCGGCATTAAAGGGCCATTAGGTAACAGCTTACCTTGATCAACAGTGAGCACTTGCGCGGTATTATCAGTGATAGTTATCAGTACCGCCACGACCTCAGTAGTGCCGCTACCTTGTTGATGCGCGTGTGAATAGGACAACGTCATAGTGTTATATTTTTACCCTTTAATCATCTTTGTTTATAACTTCCATCGAGCACTAATGCCAATATGCCAATGTCATGCAAAGTCATGCAAATGAATGGTTAACCTTTAGCAGTATAACGCGATTTGCTGACTATCCTAGTCTCAGGTTGTAATTCTATCGCTCAAAATGAGCGCTCATCTACAGACTACAGAACTACTCTGCAAATTAGCCCATAAAAAATACTTGTATTTATGCTCAAAATGAGCATAATATAAAACCTCTCATTAATTTGACTATCTATTTATTTCCTTTAAAACCAATATTTTTATAATAAGGCACACCCTTATGAACACTTATCCCTACGACGCACCAGTATTAAGCGCTGACAAGCGTATCGCGATACAAACCGGTATCGATTATGCCAAAGCCAAACTACCTGCTGACTTGCCACGCTCCGAGCGACTACAAGTCGAAGCGAACATCAAACAGCTCCTGCTTGAGCATAACGCGGTACTAGTTGCGCATTACTACGTTGACCCTTTTATTCAAGATTTGGCGTTAGCCACCGGCGGCTGCGTGGGCGATTCATTGGAGATGGCGCGCTTCGGTCAAGCGCATAGTGCGCAGACTCTGATTGTCGCAGGCGTGCGCTTTATGGGTGAGTCTGCCAAGATCCTCAGTATGGAAAAGACAGTGCTGATGCCAGATCTGGAGGCGGAATGCTCGCTGGACTTGGGCTGCCCTGTCGATGAGTTCTCCGCCTTCTGTGACGCGCATCCTGATCGTACCGTTGTTGTCTATGCCAATACTAGCGCTGCGGTCAAAGCGCGCGCCGATTGGGTGGTGACGTCCTCTGTCGGTATCGATATCGTTCGTCACCTGCACGAGCAAGGTGAAAAAATCATCTGGGGCCCCGATCGGCATTTGGGTAAATATATCGCGCGCGAGACAGGCGCAGATATGCTGCTTTGGCAAGGCTCCTGCCTCGTGCATAACGAATTTAAAGCAACTGAACTCAATCAGCTTAAGGCAGAATATCCTGAGGCAAAGGTGCTAGTACACCCAGAATCTCCTGATAGCGTGGTTGCGCTCGCTGATGTGGTCGGCTCGACCAGTAAGCTGCTGCAATCGACTTATGAGCTGGACGCTGATACTTTTATCGTGGCAACCGATCTAGGTATCTTGCATGAGATGCAAAAGCGCTCACCCAATAAGCGTTTCCTCGCTGCGCCGACTGCTGGTGAAAGCGCGAGTTGTAAGAGCTGTGCGTTTTGTCCTTGGATGGCGATGAATGGTCTACTCGGCATTGAGCAATGCTTGCTGAATAAGAGCGGCGAAGTCACACTATCAAAAGAGCTAGCAGCTGCGGCAAGCAAACCTTTACAGCGGATGCTTGATTTTGCCGCCGCAAAAAAACAACGCGTCTCTGCTAGTGGTGATATCGTCAAAGACCGTGCACTGTTTAATAATGTGGGAGCCGCCTAATATGAGCGTCGCCGCTAACAGCAAGCCGCTTGATGCAGCCAAAACTCATCCTGTTACTGAGTCTATTCGTACTGAAGTACTTATCATTGGTGCCGGTTTAGCAGGTCTTAGCACGGCGCTGGCGCTACCAAAGTCGCTAAATATCACTGTGTTGAGTAAGGCGGATCTACAAGCTTGTTCTAGCCATTATGCCCAAGGCGGTATCGCTGCAAGCTTAGCGGCAAATGATAGCGTTAACGACCATGTCCAAGACACCTTAATCGCCGGCGCTGGACTTTGCGCGCCGGAGCATACTGCAAGTATCTTAAGAGCTGGCAAACAAGCCGTACAATGGCTGTGCGAGCAAGGCGTACCTTTTACGCAAGTGGCTAACCCTAGTGATAATGACCATATTGATGTTGATGTTAATGTCAACGCGAATACCAGTACCGCCTCTTATCTACAGCCCAATCTGACGACTAATAGTCTGCATCTGACCCAAGAAGGCGGGCATGGTTGCCGCCGTGTTGCGCATGCTGACGATGCGACTGGTCGTCATATTATGGAAGCTTTGACTGCGCAAGCACATGCCGCTAGTAACATTACTATTCTGCCTTTTCATGAAGCTCTGCAGTTATTAACGGATAAAGGAAGTAAAGGAGGTAATCGCTGCCAAGGCGCTATCGCTTTTGATCATAATCATCAGCGCCAACGGACTATTGAAAGTCAGGCGGTAGTGATGGCGAGCGGCGGCCTTGGTCAACTCTTCGCTCGTGCTAGCGCGCCAAATGTCTGCGTGGGTGATGGCGTGATGATGGCGTGGCAAGCCGGTTGCCGATTGGCCAATTTGGAATTTGTGCAGTTCCACCCGACAGGTCTTGCTTTAGGTGAGTCGAGCTTTTTGATATCAGAAGCACTGCGCGGTGAGGGCGGCCGTTTGTATTGTCCGATCACGGGCCAACGCTTTATGCTAGCGGTTGACAAGCGCGCCGAGCTTGCACCGCGTGATATCGTCGCCCGTGCTATTGCCGAGCAAATCGCTAATAACGGCTTAGGTTACGTACACTTAGATGTCAGTCACTTGCCCACATCATTTTTGCGTGCGCACTTTCCGCAGATTTATCAAACGCTGTTAGCGTTAGGAATAGATATCACCACTGACCCTATACCCGTCGCGCCAACAGCCCACTATAGCTGCGGCGGTATTGTCACCTGCGATCAAGGTCTAAGCGATGTACCCGGATTATATGCTGCCGGTGAAGTGGCATATACCGGTCTGCACGGCGCCAATCGCCTAGCGAGTAATTCGCTACTAGAATGTATCGTCGTTGGTCATAAAATCGCTAAGCACCTACCACGCTATTTGACTGATCATATCTGGTCGACGCCTACAGTCGACAACCTCCAACCTATCTTACTCTCAGAGGACATTACCTTCCATCAGTCTACTGATACTGATATTGATGCCAATTCTGATATTGATACTGATTCTATAGCCGCCTCACTCAAGACGCTAATGACCACTCATTTGGGCATCGTGCGTCATGCTAAGTCTCTTGAGCGAGCTTTAGGGCAACTACAGCAGTGGCAGCAACTGCTCAAAGCCCTTAGCATAAATGATATCAGTCACGCACAAAGCCGAGGTAATCTGAGCGCTTGTTTAGAATATACAGCAATAACTTCTGAAACTTTATTGCTCTTTAAGCTTGCCCGCCAATTACAACTAGCAACCTTAATTGTGCAATCCGCCCTTCAGCGTCACGAGAGCCGCGGCGGTCATTACCGTCAAGACTACCCTACTTTAGCCACTAAACCTTTGGTCAGCGTTATCAGCCCTTGTATTAGTGAGAGACCTTTAAGATTTGAAATAACCAATAAAATCAAAAATATAGAGCTATTTGAAGAAAACCTTACTCACAGTCAGCCTTTATCAGCGCTCGCCCCTATTTAATAGCAGCCTTATCTAGTATAGTAAGTTAATGGTACAGTATCTTATAGAGTGAATCACTAATGAGCACTGATACGCTATTTGTTATCTTACTTATGCTTACTGTCAGCTCGGTTTGGGCGCTACTGGCGATACCGAAGCTGCGTGCTCGTTTGCCTACGATTTATCTCATCGCGCGCTCTTGGTGGTGGATGCTTGCCGCCTTAGGTAGCTGCTATCTTATCGCCAAAACAAACAGCAGTAGCCACCGCTTCGATAGCCATTATCCTTATCAATGGCTACTAGTGGGATTCTTCGTGCTTATCGGTTTACGCGGTAGCTATGAGATCAGTCGTCTGTGGCGCTCCGAGAGCAAATCCCGACTGATTAGTAAGCTACAAGCCCGCGGTCTACAGCCCAAAGCGCTAGCGTTACCCATTTCGCAAAAACAGCTGATAGCAGCAGACTCAAACACCGCGCGCTCTAATAGCTCTTCTGGCTCTCACACCATCAACGACCCTCTGACTGGTCATAACACCCCGCCTTATATCTATCTCAACCTACTAGACGGGCTCTTTAGTGGTGCTTTTATTTTACTTATTGTCAGCTTAGTGTTTTTACAGCAGCTGACTTGGCACCGTAGCCAATACGGGGTGTTGTTGTTTGTATTATTCGCCAGTCAGTTTAATGATATTGCGCAGTATTTATGCAGCAAACTGTTTAAAGGCCGACTGTTCAAACGTGGTCTTGCGCCGCGAATCAGCCCGAATAAAAGTATTGAAGGGGCTTTTTTTGGTAGTTTACTGGCTGCGCTATTAGCCAGTTTTTTAGGGGTTTGGTTGACACCATTTGCTTGGTGGATTTGTTTGCTTAGCGCTTATGGTCTTGCCGTTAGTGGTATCGCAGGCGACTTGCTCGAGTCGGCTTTTAAGCGCCAACATGGGGTCAAAGATACTGGCACGATGCTAGCAGGACATGGCGGCGTGCTCGATAGAGTAGATAGTTTATTAATTGGCGTGCCAATATTCACGGTAGCTTATTGGTTATTAGGCTAACTGGACTTAGCAGTCCTTTGTCGTTCTTCTTATTTATCCAACTTGCCGCGCAATACTCGATCCAGCAGCGGTTTAGGTAACTTATTTAACATGTAAGTTAGGTAGTAAAGGCGCTTTGGAAAAACAGCGAGCTCCACCCCTTCATCGATGGCTTTCATAATAAGCTGAAGCGCTTTATCTCTACTAATAATAAAAGGCTTATGATCGGCACTACCCTGATTTAAGTCCCGTAAGGCTTTCGTATCTATATATCCTGAGGCAATGCAAGTGACTTGAATATTATAAGGCGCTAATGCCAAGCGATAAGCGCTAGCCGTAGCGATCATCGCCCGTTTGCTTTTGGCATAGAGACTAGCGTATGGATAGTCCATCATGCCTGCGATAGAAGCCATACAAATCAGGCTCGGTTTCGGCTGAGCGTTGTTCATTATCGATTTTGTTGTATGTTTAGCAGTTAACTGTTGGTGTTTTAACTGCTGACTACCCCATGCAAATACCTCCTGAAATGCTTGTAAGTTAATCGCTAACATCAAGTCGCTATCGGCCTTGTTAAGCTGATGTACACGCTCATTAAGATAACCTCCCGCACTATAAATCACTCTATCAAAGCGGGTTCGTTCTAATTCCGCTAACAAGCGCCGGCGCTGCTCAGAATCAGTCAAGTCACACGCATAAGTTATGATTTCAGGATGCTCTACGTTGATCTTGGTAATCTTAGCATCATTATGACCGACCACACGCACTTGCCAGCCAATAGCGCTGTGATGTAAAGCCAAAGCTAGACCTATGCCGCTAGTACCACCTACGACTATCATCTGAGGCGCGCTTTGCTTTTCTGTAGTGTGTTTATGATCTATGGCAGAGGGGCAGGTTTGCATATTGGATAGCCTTAAACATTTAGCAAGCGGATGGGCGTCTCGCCCCTATAGCAGTTTTATCTGCTAAATTTATTCCTCATTATGGTACAATTGCCGGCTTGTAAAAACGATGTGAATGTCCCACAGTCCCTGCTATTTCGAGCCTGCCCTATGCAAAGCCTAATTACCCTCGTTTTGGTCTTGATGCCAATGTTTATTGGCTTTGCCATTCCCTCTAACCCAACCTTGACCAAACTTGCCGATACAGGCTTGTCTTATTTGGTCTATCTTATCTTGGCACTGATCGGTATTGAGCTATCAAAGGTAGAAGGGCTGGGTAACCAAGTTGGCGAAATTGCCCTGTACGTGACCGTCTTATCTATATTGACGATTGGCACAGGATTGTTTGCACTGATGGTATTTGACCGTGTCCGACCATGGCAAGCTAAAAAACCAGTAGCCAAATCTAAAGAACATCGAGTCAGTATTAGAGGCAGCTTGGCACAAGTGGTTTGCGTTGTCATCGGTATGGTGATTGGTTATTTTTTACCGGCAGGTTATATGCCGCCTGAAAACACCATGACCGTCATGCTGATGATATTGATCTTATTGGTCGGTATTGGCTTAAAGGGTTCAGGCATTACATTAAAAGAAGTCATGCTTAATAAGCGTGGCGTTGAGATGAGTGTTATCTTTACGCTGTCGGTGTTGGTTGGTGGGCTTGTGTTTGCCTTACTATTTACCGATGTGTCATGGACCAAAGGCTTAGCACTAGCCTCAGGCTTTGGCTGGTATTCGCTCTCCGCTATCGTCATGACCGAGGCTTATGGCGCAATTTGGGGCAGTGTGGCGTTATTTAATGACTTAATCCGTGAGTTCTTTGCACTGATATTTATACCGGTGTTTATGCGTAAATATCCGTCTGCCTCAGTTGGCCTTGGCGGCGCGACAAGTCTCGATTTTACCTTACCGATTATTCAGCAATCAGGCGGCCTCAAGGTCGTGCCACTGGCGATTAGCTTTGGCTTTTTGATTAATATCATCTCGCCGGTACTGATGGTAGTGTTTTCGGCTTTGGGGTAGCATTTGATAATTTTACTTTTTGGTGGTGTGTCAAAAAGTATGCTGATTAAAATTTGCACAATTTTTGAAGCCTTGAAAGCCCTATAGAATCAGAGAGCTTAACATAGATTTCTTATTGACTTTTATCGCCAGCATACTTTTTAGAACACCACCTACTTTTTTAATTTTTAAACGCTGAATATACTATTCAACATTGCTAATAAGCGCTTGACTTCCTCCCCGACCTAAAGGAACGGGGATTCCTACTAAAGACGGCCAAGCCCGACCGCGAGAATGTTTTTCGCTCCATTAACATCTCTGTTATGGGTCGTTTTACAAGAACGACAAAACCACTCTCTTATACCAAGACCTTCTCTACCTTTCGGACTGTCTTGGCGAGAGCCGCAACACGAGCAGGTTTGGGTGCTGTACGCTTCATTGACTTCGATATAGTGGCAACCTGCGTTCGCGCATTTGTAATCCAGTTGCCGCTTAATCTCAAACCAACCCGCGTCATAGACGGATTTGGCCAGTTTGGATGAAGTGAATGAGTTTGATTTAATCTTACCAACAACGATTAAGTTGTTGGCTTTAACTAATTTATTGGTAAATTTATGAATGAGGTCTTTACGGGTGTTTTTAATCTTGGCGTGAATGGCACGGACCCGCTTTTTGTTTTTAGCACGTTGAGCAATGGCCAGTTTTTCGGCGTATTGATGGGTCAGCTTAGTGGTTAGAACATCGCCATCACTACTGACTGCGGCATCTTTACAGCCTAGATCAATACCAACTCGGCCAGTGCCGCAGACTGTTTTTGGAAATTCTTTAACGGTGACACAGGCGTACCAGTGACCACGATTGTCTTGTACTAATTCGCAAGTATTGATGCTGTAGAGGGCTAAATTGTAGCTATCCCACACATCAATGATCAGCTTTTTGCCTTTAGCAAGGCTTAGCTGAATAGTAGATTTAAGGCTTTTCTTGCCTGACTGACGGGTTGCTAAGTGCTTAATCGCGGTCTTTTTAAAAGGAATCCAGCCAAGAGATCTACGTTTGGCTTTAGGGTTATTGGTACGCCAGTTGAGTTTGGCTTTTTTAAACTGTTTACGGGATTTAGCGTGAACCTCACTAATCGCTTGCAAGGTTTGACTGTGCAGATTTAGGTATTCACCCGCCCCTTTGGTGTAAACGGCCAAGTCATAGGCTGAAAAGAATTTGCCTGTGCGCTGTAAATGTTTAAAACTCAGCTCATTAACGTAATTCCAGACAAAATTAACCGACCCAGCCAAGATATTGAGCTGAGTGGCGTGTTTGTCTTTGATGCGTAGCTTGAGCGTTCTCATGGAATAATTATGATCTCAATGCGTTTGGTTATCAAGGCATGTTCAATCTTAGGTGACAACAGATGACGCCTGATATCCACGCCCTAGAAGGATGTGGTTTTACGGCGTTAGATGATAAAGTGCTTATAGCAGCCGTCATTATATCCAATGATTTAATATTCATAAGCTACTCATCCTTGAGCTATTGACCCTAAACCCCACTCGCCTGCCTCGCAAACAACCGCATTAAAGGTTTAATCTTGCCCACCCGATACATACCTTCGCTACGCAGTTGCTGCATAGGACGAGTTTGTGAAAGCTCGCCGGCAAATAACCAATTCAGCGCGGAAAAGCTATGCATCATCAAGCTATTATGCGGACGACGCAAACGCTCATAAGTGCGTAGCGTTTGCGCGCTACCCCACAAGGTATTACCGCTGCGCTGATAGTCGTACTCTAATTGCGCAAATAGCGCCTTGACATCGAGCATACCTAGATTGAGCCCTTGTCCTGCCAGTGGGTGAACGCCATGCGCGGCATCACCTATCAATACCAGATTATCCGCGATATAGCTTTTGGCTTGCTGCGCGGCGAGCGGGAAGCTGGCGATAGATTCTATTTTGTCGATTGCGCCAAGCTCATAATGACTAGCGGCTGCTAATTGCTCAGCGATATAGTCTGGTTCTTCTGCTAGTAACGCTAACGCTTGGTTGCGCGGCAAAGTCCAAACCACTGACTGCCAATGTTCTGGACGGGCTTTATCTTCCTCAGTGATATCCGCTAAGGGCAATAATGCCAGCGTCCCTGTCGGCAACATCGCTTGACGTGCCGTAGCCAGATGCGGCATAGCAGTGTGAATCGCGCAGCAAATCGCGGTTTGCTGATAGTCCAAAGTAACAAGCTCAATAGCCGCATGCTTACGGACAAACGAGCCGCGGCCATCAGCGCCGACGAGCAAATTGGCACTAATCTTTTCGCCATTTTCCAAAGTCACTTGATAGCCTGCTTGCGCCCCTAGCCAGTCCATATCGACTACTTTTTGGCCTTTAATCACTGTAAGATAATCGCTAACATCACTATCATTTAGGCGCTGCCAAAGGGCATGCTCGATAACCAACGGTTCCACCATACTGCCTAATATATTTAGATGCTCTGTATCACTATCGCCAAATAATAGCTCGCCTAAGCCGTTTAATTGCCAAACCTGCATTTGTGAATAGTCGGCTTTACGGCCGCTAGTCTGAATATTTTGCCAAGCGCCGACCTCTTTGAGTAGCTCAATACTGGCAAGACTCAGCGCATAGACCCGCGCATCGCGCTGGCTAAGTAGCTCCTGCCAACTCGCTTCATCACGCTCAGGCGCTGCATCGACTAAAGTTACGGGACGTTTAGCTTGTACGAGCTTTAGCGCTAAAGTTGCGCCGACGATACCGCCACCGATGATTAAGCTATGGTTATTTTTCATAAATACTTCCTAGATACAATATTTCCTAGATTCAACACTTCCTAGATTTAATAGCTGTCCATACTTTGACTTTGCGTAAAACGAATTAAGACTTAAGTCCCATGGCATAAGTGGCGACTAAGGGCTTGATATTCGGCAGCTTATCAAAAGCCACTAAGGCGACATTACGTGCCAGCTTAATCGCTGGATTAGAATGGGTAAAGCCGTGTACCACTGCATCACAGAAGCGAATGACGCGCTTTTGGTCGCTCTGACGCGCTTTTTCATAGCGCTTGAGCATCTGCTTATCGCCGATATCTGCGCCCTGCTTGACTTGCTCGCTTAGCATTTCTGCCAGGACATGGGCGTCGCGCATACAGAGGTTAAAGCCTTGACCTGCCACTGGATGCAGTGTGTGCGCCGCGTTGCCCATAATTACGCAGCGGCCTTTGACCTGTCTGTCAGCAAGCACTCGCGTTAGTGGATAAGCGCCGCGGCGACCGGCTTTGATAAAACTGCCAGCGCGCTCGCCAAACGCTTGCTGCAATGTCGCTAAAAAGTGCGCGTCATCTTCTAGATATTGCTGCTCTTCCCCATTAGCACAGACCCAAACTACCGAACGACGATAGCCTTTTTGATACTTATTATTGCCGTCGCCTTCAGGATCAGTCAATGGTAGAACGGCTAACGGGCCAGCGGGGCTAAAGCGCTCAATCGCCACATGATTATGCGCCATAGAAGTTTCCACCACGCCGACGATAGCGGTTTGCCCATAGTCGTAATCGGTGGTGCTTATCCCTAACAGCCGACGCACTGTCGAATCACGGCCATCACAAGCGACCAACACACTGCCTTGCAACTGCTGCTCACCCTCACTACCGTCATAATAGTTAAAGGTCAAAGTAACACCATCCGCTTGTTGTTCAACCGCCACTACGTCAGCATTATCGATTAAGGTAATCAGTGGCTCATCTTGCGCCGCCAGTAATAGCTTACGGCCGAGCCAAGCATTTTCCATCACTTGCCCAAAAGACTCGACCTTTTCTTCTTCCTTTTTAAGCTGCGCGCGCCCAAAGCTGCCTTGCTCGCTGATTTGTACCGCATCAATTCGGCAAGCATGGCTTTGTAGCTCATCCCATAGCCCTATCTCTTGGTAGATCTGCACGGTGCGCCGTGACAAGGCAGTATTACGACTGTCTAGATAGTGACTACGCTTGGCATCGTCTTCGGGGCCGATCTCAGGGTAGCTGTTTTTTTCAAGTAAAGTACTTTTGATGCCATGATGCGCTAATAGCAAGGCAAAAGATAAGCCAACATGACCGCCGCCGGCGATAAGTACTTGCTGATCGGTCACTGCATTAGGCTTAGGGTCTAAATTAGACTTAGCGCTATGTTGTTCGAAGTTTTGCATAATTATCCCTATATAAAACTAAAATATTTTAAATTGACTAAAATAAAGGCTCAGTTTTTCTCATTATTTTTAACTGAACTTGTATGTTTAAAAACATCCATTCATGAACATTAATAATCGAACTATATTAGCCATAGGTTACCACAGATTATCTTAAACTCTGTGGGCTTAACGCTACTTACCGCGTCTATCATTGACGCGATTAGGTAACTTATAGATAATGCCAATTCGATAATTCTAGTAGCAAATAACTACTGCCAGCTCTTAGCTTAGGTGTTTGCAATCGACATACAAAACAGTCATTACCAATAGCGCTAAAGGCTTGAATTTAAAATATTATCAACCATAATGAAAGATATCTAATGACTTATTACATTACTTTTTGCCCACCAAATAAAGGGCATTTATTATAAGGATAATCGCTTGACTGAATCCATTAGCCGCAATATAAAGTTTGAATTTTTGACCCAAGCTCAGCTAAAAACCGTACTAGGTGAATACAATAAGCACCTCAAATATATTCAAGAACGTCTCGATATCAAGATCAGCCAGCGCAAAACCGACTTTTGCCTTAGCGGTGATATCACCGGAGTTGAGCGCGGTGAGCGCATCATATATAAGCTAGTTGACGAAGCGCAAAACTCAAAAGATATCAGCGCCGAAGAGCTGCATCTTATTATTCAAGCCAGCCTATCTCGCGATGAAGACATGGCTTACGACCAAGATAGCACGGACGACGCTCGCGTTGACGATAGTGAAGATGATGACGACTTGGACGCAAGCAATGAGTTTACGCCGATTAGTCTGCGCACTCGTAAAGGCAAAATTATCCCGCGCGGTGGCAATCAGCAGCGCTACGTCAAAAACGTTTTGACCTCTGATGTCTCTTTCGGTATCGGCCCTGCTGGTACCGGTAAGACTTATCTGGCGGTCGCGTGCGCGGTCGATATGATAGAGCGCAATGAGATTGAGCGTATTTTGCTGGTACGTCCGGCAGTCGAAGCCGGTGAAAAGCTAGGCTTTTTACCAGGAGACCTCACTCAAAAAATCGACCCTTACTTACGTCCACTATATGACGCGCTATATGAGATGCTAGGCTTTGAGAAAGTCGGTAAAATGATTGAGCGTCAAATCATTGAAGTGGCGCCGCTGGCCTATATGCGTGGTCGTACGCTCAACAACTCTTTTGTGATCTTAGATGAAGCACAAAACACCACCCCTGAGCAAATGAAGATGTTTTTGACTCGTTTGGGCTTTGGCTCACGCGCTGTTATCACTGGTGACATCTCGCAAGTTGACTTGCCGCGTGGTACCAAATCAGGACTAGCGCAAGCTTTGGATATATTGAGCGGTATAGATGAGATTCATATTACTAAGTTTGGCTCAAAAGATGTGGTACGTCATCATCTGGTACAAAAGATCGTTGAGGCCTATGATATCTTTGATGGGGAACAATTAGTCATTGATGAGAAGCGTAAGCAGCAGCGCATAGCGGAGCAAGAACGCAAACAAGCAGTTGCTAACGCAGCCTCTAAGCTTTAGTTGTCCGGTTAAATCCTTAGTTATAAGAACAGACGCAACCTTACTGCAACCAGATTATTATTAATAGTCTGGTTTTTTATATTTAATCTGGTCTTTATGCCCACAAACGCTTAGCAAAGAGAATTTTAAAATAAGGCAAAACAGATGACTTATCTCAATGACATAGACATCAGTGCTATTGATACTATTAATGATCATTTAATCGATGAGTTTTACCGCGCAGAAGTACTACAGAATATACTGTCAAAAGCTTTAACTTATATCGACGAGCGTGTTAAAGACGGTTTAACTCTGCCCTACTTTGCAGATATCGATGCTGCATTGTGGCAGAGCAAACCCAAAGCTTTAGATATCTATATTACTGATATGGTTGAAGGAAAAGCATTGAATTTAGACGCGCGCGGTAAAGACTATGCGACCAATATTCTCTCTTATCCAAGTGAGCTGCCCGCCAGCGTTATCGATCTAATGCCAGCGCTACCGTTAGGCGAGCTGATTATATGTCATGAGGTGCTCGTGCGAGAAGCAAGCGAGCAAAATAAAAGCCTAGCGCAGCATATCAGCCATTTGCTTATTCATGGCGTACTGCATCTGCTAGGCTTCGATCACGAGCTTGGGCAGGCGGAGCAAGACGAGATGGAGCAGTTTGAGATTGCTATCTTAGCCCGACTTGATTTGCCTAACCCCTATTTGGCTTAATATTTAAAACCGACGGACTCTTTATGATTGTTTATCCATTGGCAGCTTTTGCGATTGATCCATATTATTCATCATCTGATCGAGACCTTTAATATGTACACTGCGCTGCGGGAACGGTATCTCAATCTTCTCGCTATCAAACACTTCTTTGAATCGCTCAAGTAAGTCGCACTGCATCGCCCACCAGTCATCATTTGTGGTCCAGACGTTTAGCGTTAGATCGACTGAGTTGTCTCCTAAGTTCGTCACTCGTACGATAGGCTCAGGATCACTGAAGGCGACTGGGTTTTCTTTGGCTAATCTCAAGATTAGCTCCTTAGCGGTCTTGATATTAGCATCATAGCCTACCCCAATAGTGATATCGACACGGCGATTGGGCAGCGCGGTGTAGTTCGTCACCGCGGAGGTGGTGATATCGCTATTAGGAATAATGATGTCATGGTTGTTAATGGTAGTCATATGAGTATTGACTAACGTAATTTCCTCCACCGTACCAGTATAGCCACTGATCTGCACATAATCGCCTTTAATGAAGGGCTTAAAAGTGACGATGATAATACCCGCCGCGAAGTTTGAGAGCTGATCTTTTAAGGC
Source organism: Psychrobacter sp. TB20-MNA-CIBAN-0197 (assembly GCF_040309765.1). Classification (NCBI taxonomy): domain Bacteria; kingdom Pseudomonadati; phylum Pseudomonadota; class Gammaproteobacteria; order Moraxellales; family Moraxellaceae; genus Psychrobacter; species Psychrobacter sp. TB20-MNA-CIBAN-0197. The sequence goes on along the minus strand of NZ_JBEOPC010000001.1, from coordinate 52,308 downwards.
CAGACCTATAGCAACGGCTGCGCCGCCTAAAATAGCAACGACCGAGGTGGTATGAACGCCGACTTGGTTTAGCGCAGCTAAAACGATAACGACCAATAAAATGCCATATAACAGTCGACTCAAAAAATTAGCCGCTGTTGTTTCTAAGTGGCCACGCACCATCAGACGATTAGCAAAGGTGACTAGTTTTTTGGCAAGCCAGCGGCCAATGACAAAAATGATTATCGCAAAAGCCACTTTGAATATCAAAGCGATGGCACTACTGGTCAATGTCGCAACGTCAACCGTAAATCCTAAAAATTCCATAATGATCCTGCTCTTTATAATTTTGCCGATGAATATTAATAATAAGGACGCTTAGTAAGTGACCTCAATTTTATCACTATAACGATAAGTACGAATGAGTCTGAGTTCAACGATATCACTCATATCTTCGGTGAACTTGCCAAAAGGCGCGGCCTTACGCACCGACTGCTTCGCCGCTTCATCCAAAATATTGGAGTTTGAGCTCTCAAGCAGACGGATGGCTTTGATATTACCATCATTACTGATGATGACCATCAAGCGCACTTCACCGGTGATGCCTTGTACTCGCGCCTGTCTTGGATAATGCAAATTACCCACGCGCTCGACATGATCGCGAAAAGTCTCTATATAATCCGCCGCCGCGCCGCGCGTAGTAGAGTTGCTATCGAGGGTGACGACTTTTGACTTAGTGGCATAAACTTGCTGACGCTGAGATAGCTGCGCCTCAAGCGTGGCGATCTGTTTACGCAGGCGCGCCTCCTGCGCCCTAACATCGTCTTTTGCTTGCTGCTCGTCGTTATCGGTATTGTCACTCGCTTGCCGCCAGCTTAAAGTGGTGCGCAAATAGCTTTCTTGATACTGCTGTTGTCGCACTTGCTGCTGCAAATTGATGACATCTTGGGTTTCACTGATTTGTTCAGCTGCGAGCGGACTGGTTTGCGCGCTTTCTTGCCGAATCTGCTCATCTACAGTGCCGCCGCCTATCTGCGAAGCATTAGCGATATAATAGGCATCTTCGTTTGGCTGCATGTTATCAGTGAGCGCTTTTGCCACATCTTGTATCATAGCGGCAGGATGACTGCCCATCGAGAAGCTAATACCGAAGATAAGCAGCACATGCACGCCAAGCGCGATAATAATCGCTACTGGCATACTAAAGCTGCGAGTAGGCGCTTGGCTTGAGAAATGATAACTTTGTGAATCTTTGATATGCGCCACGGCAGCTCTCAGCTGAAATCAATGAATCTGATGACCGAATAAAGGTATAAAAATAACTGCGCTATGATAACACGAGCGTCAAGCAAATGTTTATTGCTGATTTAACGCAAGCTTAGCTTTCGTTTATGTCGGCCCGGACGACAATGACTGATAATGTATAGTTTTAAAAACGCTTATCAGCGTTATTTGCTAAAATGAACACCCATGCGTTTTTTGCCTAATGCTTTTGCTATATACTGGCTTTTATTGGCTATTTTATAGCTCGTTTTGTCGCCTGTTTTATAATGATGACTACAAGGATAATGAGTTTGACTGATTCTAGCAACTTTGATGACTTTTATGATTTCGCTGATGCTATAGGAGAGCGTTTTAACCAGTCCTTTCATGAGGGCTGGGATAGCCTGGCCTCTGCGATAAAAAAACTATATGGCAAAACTTCGGATAAGTTAGAAGATGAGATCCCACTACCAGTCGCCCAAAAGTACGTCAACGACGCTCTACAAAAATTTGTCACCGATAATGTAAAAGCCATTTTGGAGCTGCGAGTCGAGCTGCATGATAACTGGTTTCGACTGTTCTGTACCGTCGATGTCGCCGGTATCTATGCAGAGGTCGCCAGTAACTTCAGCCTAGTGCATGTGCAGCTTGATCGCAATGTCCAGCGCTTTGTTTTTGGTCAGCAGACTTATACTGATGTGCTCAACCTGCGCTGCGATTCTTTTATTAAGCGCCAAGGTATCAAGCTGTTTATTTGGTTTTATCATAGCGTACTAAAAAAAGACCCTTTAGGCTTTATTTTATCTTATATCAATATTGCCCGGCCTAAAGACGAGATTATCTATTTAGATATTCATCGCTGGTTAAAGAAGAATAAGAAAATAATGAGCGCCTTGCATAAGGTGCAAGTCAACTATGGTGAAGTTGAAGAAGAGCAATTGGTTCTCAAAGCTCAAGTCAACTACCGCGACTTATTAGGTAGTAATGGCGACGATATTATTAGCGAAAAAGACAAAGTCGATGATGAGCCTGAATTGATGCAAGGGCCTATCAATCCGGTAGATGACGCGACCGAACCCAGTCAAGAGTAAGAGCAAGAACATCCCTTGTCTTATAATGACAAGAACATCTCGTCTCACAATGAAAAGCCCCACTCTAAATATTTAGAATGGGGCTTTTCATTATGGACTGAGCTATTTGGCTTACCAGTAGTTCTCTACGGCAATATTACCTTCACCGCGGCGATTCATCACCATACCTAAGGACTTTAAAGTCTCTTTGGTGTCTTCGACCATATCAGGGTTACCGCAAAGCATGACATGGGCGTTGTCGATATCAAGTTCGATACCGGCTTGCTTTTGCAAGCTACCGTCTACTAGCAGCTTGGGCAGACGCTCGCTCAATGCGCCTGCCACCGGCTCACGGGTGACAATCGGCACAAATATCAGCTTAGCAGGATTATCCACTAGCTCACCAAAATCGGACTGCAAACGGTTAATCAGCTCAACGTACGCCAGCTCCTCTTCACTGCGCGCGCTATAGGCGAGTACGATATGCTCATAGTCTTGCCACGTTTGTAGATCTTGCAGCATCGATAAAAATGGCGCAAGGCCCGTGCCAGTCGCTAGTAACCATAAGTCTTTCGGTAGCGGTTTTTGATAGCGCGCTAGCGTTAAAAACCCAAAAGGCATGGTATTGAGTAGCAGCTCATCGCCGACTTGCAAATGCTGCAGCTCGGAGGTGAAAGCGCCGTCTTCAATGACAATAGAGAAAAACTCTAATACCTCATCGAAGGGAGATGAGACGATAGAATAAGCGCGAAAGATATCTTCATTGGGCACCTCATCAGCGCCCTCACTCGACTGCTGCTGATGATAGTTAAGCTTGCTAGGATTGACCCCTAAACGCACGAACTGACCGGCAGTAAACTTAAAGCTATCCGGACGCGTCACGGTAAAACTAAATAGATTAGGCGTCCAAGTGGTTTTACTTAGTACCGTTACTTTTTGAATATTAGCGCTCATAATGAAATCACTTATCGTTATAGATTAATATGGTTATCGATTTAATATTGTTATTAATTTATTGTTGTCAATTTCTCAGGACTTGTAATGTGCTATAGCCGATCCACTATAAAACAAATACAGTGCTACTAGAGTGAATTTTGCGCAGCCTCTGTGAATACAGCACGCAAGGAAAATTTATACCAGTAGCACGCTACTAAAGCTGTACTCTTTTAATTTTGGATTAACGGTATAAATAGCTATCTATGAGGTTTTGCTAAAGCTGTTGTCACTGTTATACATTATGGCGCTCAGACTCATATTCAAGTTCACAATTTATATCTTCGAGTTTTAGGTTTTAAATAGTCACAAAAAAGGCTAGCCTGCGCTAACCTTTATTTATTAATTAAATGACTACTCGTTTCATGTTACCAAATACGTGCAAGTGCTGCCCACTCAATCATATTGTTCGGTAAGATACCAAAGCCGATAATAAGAACCGTCACAGCGATTACCATCAGACCACCCATACGCATGCCCCAATGACCGACAACATCAAACTCAGCGTAAGCTTTTGGTCGTTTGAACAAAGTCAGCATCACACGTAGATAGTAGAATAGGCCAATAGCGCTACCTAAGATAATCAACGCTGCTAAGAACCACTGCGCGCCTTGTACCGCCGCTAAGATGGCGAACAGCTTAGTAATGAAGCCTGCCGTCAGCGGAATACCCGCAAGCGATAGCATCATAATGGTCATAACCGCAGTCAGTACCGGACGACGCCAGAATAGACCTTGATAATACACCAGCTTGTCCGCTTCACCTGAAAGCCGATATGGGCTAGACATTAGCGTCACTACCCCAAAAGCACCGATCGAGGTGAAGGCATATACTGCCATATACATGCTCGAAACACTATCAGCAGCGGCGCCAATACTGACGACGACAATCAGTACATAGCCCATATGCGCAATAGAAGAGTAGCCCAATAAGCGCTTGAGATTACTCTGACGAAGGGCAAGCATGTTACCGATCAGAATAGATAAGGTCGCCATTACCATGAGGAGCATCTGTACTGAAGGCAACGCTAGTAGCGCGGTATCGAGTAAGAAACGCACGGCCAATGCCATCATCGCCACTTTTGATACTGAGGCTAGATAAGTGGCAATTGGTGCAGGTCCCCCTTCATAGACATCAGGTGTCCACATATGAAACGGTGCTGCAGATAATTTGAACGCGATACCGAACATCATCATCGCCGCGCCCAAGATTACCAAAGGTGAGTCGTAGGCGTTAACGAGCACAACACTAATCTGCTTAAACCCTAAAGCGCCGACTTGCGCATAGATAAAGGCCATACCCATCAGTAAGGTGGCAGAGGCCGTCGCTGACAGTACCAGATACTTAAGCCCTGACTCCAAGGATTGGTTGCGCGAAAAAGTATAAGCAAGCAAACCATATAAAGGCACTGATAATAGCTCTAAGCTGATAAAGAACGCGGCCATGTGCTGAGCACAGACCATCAGTAGCGCCCCGACTGTAGAGATGAGAATCAGCAGGTACAGCTCTTCTTTATTATCTTGTAGGTTAGCAAGATAAGCATAGGACAAAGTGCAGCAAGCGAGCGCACAGATAAGAATGACCACCATATTGAACTGGGCAAAATTATCAATGACAAACAGCTGCTCAGCCAAAGGCATCAGCGTGCCAGAGCTTACCATACCAGTCATCTGACCGAGCAAAGTAAACAAAGCTAAGTTCAGACCTATGACGGTAATCGTACCGGTAATAAAATGTGAGCGTTTAATAGTAATCGCAATCATCGTCAAGATAACGGTAATCACTATGATAAGAATCGGTGCGTAAGGCATCAGCCCCATCAAATCATTCATCGTAATATCAGTCATGACTTAACGTGCCTCCATTGCATCAAGCAAACTCGATGCGTCCACTTGAGTGACTTCGCTATAAATATAGGCATTATTGATCCACTGCATCGCATGGCTAGAAGTATCTAACACTGGTTGTGGGTACAGTCCGAGCCAAACTAGACCGGCCGCTAAGGTCAGCAGCAAGGTAATCTCACGCTTGCCTAGATCCTTTAGTGGACGCTCAGGCAGGCCATGTGCCTTAGTATGTTCTAACGCGACTTCTTTAGCATTATTCACACCAAATAAAGTACGGTAAACCAAAATCAGTGCATACAAGCCCGCTAACACTAAGCTAAAGGTCGCCAGTACGACGAATACAGGATACTGAGCGAAAGTGCCAAATAAAATCATGAACTCGCCAATGAAGTTACCAGTACCTGGGATACCAAGCAGCGCGGCACAAAAGAACATCAGCATCGGTGCATAATAGCGGAACTGCCCCCACATACCGCCCATCAATGTGATGTCGCGGGTATGCAGACGCTCATAGAGCTGACCTGCCATAATAAATAACGCCGCTGAGCTAAGCCCGTGTGCGAGCATCTGTATCATCAAGCCTTGTAAGCTGAGCAAAGTACCAGCATAAATCGCTAGGACAACAAAGCCCATATGCGAGATACTAGTATAGGCCAGTAGTCGCTTCATATCGGTTTGCATAAAGGCAAGCCAAGCGCCGTAAAAGATACCAATAGCGCCAAGCGTCAACGCAATAGGCGCAAATTCTTGCGAGGCAGCTGGAAATAGCGGCAACACAAAGCGTATCAAACCATAAGCGGCCGTCTTAATCAGTACCCCAGCCAAATCGACAGAACCTGCCGTTGGTGCCTGCGCATGCGCGTCAGGTAACCAGCCATGAAACGGCAAAATCGGCAATTTCACGGCAAAACCGATAAAGAAGCACAGCATAATCGGATATTCCCAGCCACCAAGCGAGGTGCCGAGCAGGTCATTATAGTTAAAGCTAACAACGCCTGTTTGCGCGCGGTTAAAAATAACCAGCAGCAAAATACCGATCAGCATGATAAGCCCTGATGCTTGGGTATAAATAAAGAATTTTGTTGCGGCGTATTCTTTGGTCTTACCACCGACCACATCATGACCCCAAAGTGCGATCAAGAAGTAGATAGGAACCAGCATCATCTCCCAAAAGAAGAAGAATAAGAAGAGATCAATGGCTAAAAATACCCCGATGACGCCGCCTAGGCTCCATAGCAAGTTGAGATGAAAAAACCCAACTCGGCGCTGAATCTCATTCCATGAACAAGCAACCGCTGCCACGCCCAAAAACCCAGTCAAAGCCACCATCAATAGTGACATACCATCCATCGCTAGATGGAAGCTGATGCCCATAGCGGGTATCCAAGGCACACTGAATTCAGCGACCCAAGGTACAGCCGACTGCGGCGCAATGACCTGCTTACTCATGCCGCTAAAATCACCGTAATGCCATAGTACTAACGACAAAACGAAAGTCAGTATCATGCCGAACAAAGCAATCCAGCGCGGCAGGCGCTTATTGAAGCGCTCAACCAACCAACATAACAACCCCGCTATGAACGGAATTGCAATCAATGCTGGTAGCATCCACGTTTGTTGTAACTCTATCATCTTACACCACCGTCATCATTACCAGCACTAGCAATACCGCTACGCCCAAGCCAAAGCTTGCCGCGTAGCCTCGAAGAGATCCTGTCTGCGTCCGGGAAAATACTTTATTACCGATTGAGGCCAGCGTAGGCAGTACCATCCAGCTTTTATCGACAGGATCGGCTTTGAACAAGCGGCCGATGAATAAAAAGGGTTTTACAAATATAATATCGAATAACGCATCGAAGCCTAAACCGTGATAGCACCAGTAATAAAGGCCGCCACCGATAGTCGAGCGCTTGAACTTAGTGAGCATCCGGCCTTTATCAACGACATACAACAGCGCCGCTATAATTAAACCTAACAGCATCGCACCCATAGCGATATATTCAGCAGTATGCTTACCATGCGCCTCACCGCTCAGCTCTAATAGATGCCCAAAGCTCTCTGGCAGCACCCCTTGTAACGGCGGCGTGATCCAAGCACCAACGGCAGTCGATAGTACTAACAATATGGTTAATGGCAGCCAGTAAGAAACCCCTTTTAGCTTGTGCGCGTGGGTTTTCTCTTCACCAAAGAATACAATCCAAATCATCCGGAAAGTATAAATTGCCGTTAAGAAGGCGCCGAATACGCCCATATAAAATAGCACTTGATGACCGGTGGCATAAGTCTCCCAAAGAATCGCTTCTTTAGAATAAAAGCCAACCGTCACCCAAGGAATAGCTGCTAGAGCGCCGCCACCTACCAAGTAACACCAAAATACTAAAGGTATCTTTTTGCGCAGACCGCCCATCTTAAAGATGTTTTGTTCATGATGTACCGCGAGGATCACTGCACCTGAAGATAGGAATAATAAGGCTTTAAAGAAAGCATGCGTCATCAAATGGAAGATAGCGCCTTGCCATGCGCCTACGCCGAGCGCTAAGAACATATAGCCGATTTGACTCATAGTCGAATAAGCAAGAATACGCTTGATATCGGTTTGCGCTAAAGCACAGAAACCTGCGACCACAAGCGTTAACGCGCCAACGCCGCCGACCCAGTACAGTAAAATCCCTGGAGTCAGCTCAAACAGCGGATGCATACGAGCGATTAAATAAACGCCAGCGGTTACCATAGTTGCGGCGTGAATCAGAGCCGACACTGGCGTCGGACCTGCCATCGCGTCAGCGAGCCAAGTATGTAATGGCAGCTGTGCTGACTTACCCATAGCGCCGCCAACGAGCATCATGGTCGTCAGTATCATGGTTGGATTATTAATATCAAACACTTCTGGCGCGCGCGTGATAATCTCTTGAATATTAAGCGTGCCAAACTCGCGGAATAGCAAGAATAGACCAAAAGCCAAGAACACATCACCGATACGAGTCACGGTAAAGGCTTTGATTGCTGCCTGACCGTTAGCACGGTCATGGAAGTAATAACCAATTAAAAGGTATGAGCAAATGCCGACCCCTTCCCAGCCGAGATATAACAGCAATAAGTTATCAGCAAGCACTAGCAAGAGCATGCTAGCGACAAACAGATTCATATAGCTAAAAAAGCGCGCAAAACCTGCATCGCCTTTCATATACCAAGCGGCAAATAGATGAATCAAAAAGCCGACGCCCGTGATAATGCCTGTCATCGTCAGCGCTAAACCATCAAAGCTTAAGCTAAACCCAGGGGCAAAATCGCCGACTTGAAACCAAGTCCATAGCGGTATTTGCATAACACTGCCAGCAGGATAGCTCGTTAAAAAGCTAAAGCTTGCCACTAAGGTACAAAGCGCCGATAGCGCCATGCTGCCGACACCGACGAAGCCAGCGGCCTGCTCAGATAATTTGTCACGCATAAAGGCTAAAATCAAAAAGCCAATGAGCGGAAATATAAAGGTTAATGGTAATAAACTCATGGCATCATCCTTTCATCTCATTGGCGCTATCGACATCGAGATGCCCACGCTTATGATAAAACTGTAATAGTATCGCAAGCCCAATGGAGACCTCAGCTGCGGCTAGAGTCAAAATAAAGATAAACATCACTTGTCCATCTGGATCGACCCAGCGGCTGCCTGCGACCACAAATGCCAACGCTGCGGCATTCATCATAATCTCAAGTCCCATCAGCATAAATAAAAAGTTGCGCCGTACCATGACACCGCACAGACCGATAGTGAATAAGATACCTGCCAATATGAGTCCATGGCTCATCGGTATCAGACCTAGCGTATTTTGCATTGCCATAGCAGGCTCGGCAACACCCACTACCTCATGCGCAAACGGCACGCTTGACACCTCATGTGCCGCGCTCACTGCTTGTACCATCAGTCTAGCTCCTTACGCTTGCTACGCGGCGCTGCCACATAGTCATTAGGATCAACCGTATCATAAACATAAGGCTTAGCCATTTTGGTCGCATCAGTATTACTCTCAAGCTTATCTTCTTCATATTCTTTGATGCTACCCACCGAAGGACGATACGCTAAGCTATCGTTATCGACAATCTCATCATCATTAGACTCTTTACCTAAATGATAAGCAGCAACTAAAGCGGCGAGTAACAAAAAGGCCGCCACTTCAACGAGCATAATATATTTGGTAAATAGTACGGTGCCGACTGCTTTTGCTGGGACATTAACCCCGCCGATAACCGCGGTCTCGTCATGATTAAGACCGATCATACCATATAGCACTACGGCGATAATCAGGGTAAGCCCAGTCGGTATCGCCCAAGTCTTTGCATCGAGCCAACGCTCTTCACGCGCCTCATCTGCCATGCCCAAATTGAGCATCATAATCACAAAGACAAATAGCACCATAATGGCACCGGCATAAACGACAATCTCAAGCGCGCCAGCAAAAGGCGCCCCTAAAACAAAGAAAATACCCGATAACGCCAGTAAAGTGACGATCATCGCCAAGATAGCGTGGACGGGATTGGCGTGAGTCACCACTCGTAGACTGGCAAAAATAGCCACTGCGCCTAGAGCATAAAACCCTACCAAATCCGGATGATTCATAAACTCCATCATGGTAGTAAACTCCTTACATCGATAGGTGCCGACTCGTTTTGCGCCGCGCCTTTTGGTTTTTCGTCTACTGCCATACCTGTCACTCGGTAATAATTATAATCAGGATATTTTCCTGGCCCTGAGATCAATAGATGCTCTTTTTCGTAGACTAAATCCTGACGCACATACTCACCAAGCTCAAAATCTGGCGTCATCTGAATCGCAGTCGTCGGACAGGCCTCTTCGCACATCCCGCAAAATATGCAGCGCGAGAAGTTAATACGGAAAAACTCTGGATACCAGCGCCCATCTTCGCGCTCCGCTTTTTGTAGCGAGATACAGCCTACAGGGCAGGCCACCGCACATAAATTACAAGCCACGCAGCGCTCATCGCCATCAGGATCACGCGTCAATATGATACGTCCGCGAAACCTCGGCGGTACTGGTACCGGCACTTCTGGATAAAGTATAGTATCGCGCGGCCTTATGGCATGGCTGTTGACCATCCACATACTGCGGACAATGGTAAACAGACCAATGACCGTCTTTTTTATGGCGTTTAACATGGGATTATTATCCTTATCAGCATTTCTTTGCGTCACCTATAAGACAGCATACAGCTACAGCGTTGGCGAAAAAATCAAAATAACCAAAGCCGTAATCAATAGATTGATTAATGTGACTGGTAGACAGACTTTCCAGCCAAAGTTCATCACCTGATCGTAGCGAGGACGCATCAGTGAGCCCCGGGCCAAGACAAACATAGTCATAAAGAAGAGCGTCTTAATCATGAACCAAAAAGCGGGCGGTATAAACGGAATATCGATATTGAACGGTGGTAACCAGCCGCCAAAGAACAGACAAGTCATCAAGGCTGAGATGAGCACGACGTTGACGTATTCACCAATAAAGAACATCCCAAACTTCATGCCTGAGTATTCAACGTGATAGCCTTCAGCAAGCTCCTGCTCCGCTTCTGGCTGATCAAAGGGGTGTCTATGCGTGACAGCAACGCCTGCGACCACAAAGGTTAAAAACCCAAAAAACTGCGGGATGATATACCAGCCATCAATTTGCGATTCGACAATCTCGCGCAGGTTAAAGGAGCCAGTCAAAGCGACAACGCCCATGAGCGATAAGCCCAAAAACACCTCATAACTGATGGTTTGTGCCGCTGAGCGCAGACCCCCTAGCAAGGAGAACTTATTGGCCGAGGCCCAACCGCCGAACATCACCGCGTAAACGGCCAACCCTGCCATCGCAAAGAAGAACAGAATACCGATATCCCAATCTGCCACGCCAAGGGTTGGTGAGACTGGAATAATAGCAAAAGAAGCTAAAGCGGTGAACATCGCTACCGCTGGCGCTAAAGTAAAAATAAACTTATCGGTGAATTTTGGCGTCCAATCTTCTTTAAAGAAAATCTTTAGCATATCGGCGACTAGCTGTAACGAGCCAAAAGGCCCGACGCGATTGGGACCGTAGCGATCCTGCCATAACGCTAGCATCCGGCGCTCATAAACAATCATCACCGCCGCGACAATGACTACGACTAAGAAGATCACCAGAGCTTGTAGGACTAAGAATAAAATAGACCAAGTCTCAACGGTTAGGCTATTTGCCAAAAAGCTTGGCACATCAGGAATGATACGAGTGATTTGCATATTACACCTCCTGCGTGCTGCTAATACTGACATTGTCAGCAGTGGCGGTCATCTCACTAGCAATGTCATCAGCCATGTCACCGTTTATTTTAACGTCAGCGGCTGGTGCTTCGACCTTGCGTACTGAAGCTGGCATCGAGGGATGAATAATATTCACTTGCCCTACCGGATAGCCAATACAGCCTTCTGCTAAATAATCAACCACTTGCACCGGCAGCGTCATCTGCTGCTGCTCGATATCGATCGCTAGATAATCACCAGTACCAATGCTCCACGCGCCCGCATCTTCAGCACCGATATGCCAAGTGGCGATAGGTAGCTGCGCGGCGACAACCGGACTACGTGCGGCCATTATTGAGCTGGCAAAGATATCATAAATAGGCACAAGCTTGGCTTGGCCTTGCTCCATATCTGTACGCTTAGAGGTGCCTGCTTCTGGCGCCACATACTGGCGCGCGACTAAGCGCTCTGCTTGATCGAATAACCGCACGCCCGGATCGCCGCCTTTGAGATGACCACCGACTTTATCTTGGTACTTATTCCAAGCTTGTGGTGAGTTCCAACCTGCTGCACTGGCAAATGGAATCATGGAGCTGGCAGCTTGCTTACCACTATAGCCTTCCATCGAAAAGGTCAAACCGGTATCTAAATCTTTTGGCTGCATTGGCTCATGTACGGAGATAGGCGCGCGCATAGCAGTACGGCCAGAATAGCGGCGCGGTTGACGGGCTATTTTTAGACCGCTGATACGGTAATCAGCATCGGGCGCGGCGTCTTTGATAGCAGCAAGATTAGGATGGGTGGCGATTAAGGCATTAATCACATCATCGAGCTGCGTCCAATCGACCGGCTTACCAAGTAGACTATTATGCACTGCATGCAACCAGCGCCAGCCTTCTTTGATACTGCTCATAGGATGATAATAGTCATTATCATAGACTTGGAAGAAGCGCTGCGCGCGGCCTTCCGCTGATACTAGTGTGCCGTCTGCTTCTGCAAAGCTCGCCGCCGGTAGCACGATATCGACATCTTTATGCCAATCTAGCAGCTGATGATCAAGGGCGATAACCGTTTTATCAGTCAATAACTGAGTTAACTTACTAGCGGCGATAGCATCGCTCAATTGGTTTTCAGCCACGACGACAACATCAAAGTCAGTCGCTAACAGCTCTTCTACCGATTGGCCACCGAGCAGGCACACACCAATACTATTGGCATCTGGCACGGTCAAATAAATACCCGCCTGCGCGCTGTAGTTAGTATTCGCCTCTTTTAGCTCAAGGGTATCCGCAGGCTCGCGATTGACATCTTCTTGCTCTTGTTTATCCGTACCGGTTTCTGGTTTGGCAGGCTTAGCGGCGAGCTCCTTGTCCTCTTCAGGCTGAGCGGTTTGCGCTTGTTGCTCTGCCGCCTTGACTTTAGCATTGTGGGCATCGACCTGCTGTTGTTCCGTGTTTTTTATAGCAGCGCGTTTGTTCGTTAACACTTGCGTAATCTGCGCCGCCGCTTCAATCATAGCGTTAGAGGCTAAGCTGGTGCCCGCGATAACCAAAGGCTTATCAGCTTGTATTAAGTCATAAGCGATCTGTTTGGCTAACGCTTGCATACCATCACTATTATCGCCATCTTCGCTATTATTGTTGTCAGTAACATCAGTATCGGCTGAAGCTTGGCTTTGTTGTTCAGCTGGATCGTCTATTTGCGTCAAGTCGTCCGCTAAACTCGCAATCTCATCTGCCACCTTGAACCCTAAGCGGGTGATATCTTCCGGAGTTGCCACTACACTTGCTTTACTGATGTCATCAAGCTTGGTTTGGGTGACGTCGATGACATAGACCGGACTGAGCGCGTCTTGAGCAATACGCTTCACTGGCTCAGCAAGCCAAGCTTGCGTCTTAGCCGCCGCCGCCATTTTCAAACCTTTATTTTTCGCCGCTTGTCGTACCGATAGCGCTACCCGTGAGGAAGTTTGCGTGATATCTTCGCCAAGTACCAACACCGCATCATGACTTTCGATATCCGTCATGCTCGGATTATAAATACCTTCGGTGCTCAGCACTTCGATACACTTATTGACGAGCGACTGCTGCTGATGATTCAGACCAGTTGAGAAGTTATCAAAACCAACTAGGTTTTTTAGTGCAAAGTTAGTCTCTAAGCTTGCGCGCGGCGAGCCAATACCGACGATTTTTTTATCTTGCAGACGTTTGATCGTCTCATCTAATGCATAATCAATATTGATTTTGACGTGTTTATCATTGATACGTTCAAGCGCTTGCGTTGGACGATCGGCGCGGTTGACATAACCATAGCCAAAACGACCTCTATCACATAAGAAGTAGCGGTTAACCTCGCCGTTATAACGGTTCTCAATGCGGCGTAGCTCACCATAACGCTCGCCAGGCGAGATATTACAACCCGCTGAGCAGCCATGACAGATGCTAGGTGCATACTGCATGTCCCATTTACGGTTGTAACGCTCAGAGTGTGTCTTATCAGTGAACACGCCCGTTGGGCAGACTTCGGTTAAGTTGCCAGAGAACTCACTTTCAAACTGTCCGTCTTTTTCACGGCCGAAATAGACGCGGTTGTTCGAAGAGAATACGCCCAAATCCTCGCCGCCGGCATAATCTTTATAAAAACGTACGCAGCGATAGCACGCGATGCAGCGATTCATCTCATGGGCGATAAACGGACCAAGCTCTTGGTTATGGTGGGTACGCTTAGTGAAGCGATAGCGGCGCGTATTATGGCCTGACATATAGGTCATATCTTGCAAGTGGCAATGCCCGCCCTCTTCACAAGTCGGACAATCATGCGGATGGTTGGTCATTAATAGCTCAACCATCGACTTACGAAAGGCCTTGGCCTCATCATCTGTCACCGAGATATACATGTCATCGCCTGGCGCAACCATGCAAGACATCACAAGCTTACCTTTACCTGCCTCTAGGTCTTCTTTGTTTTGGTACTGCTTGACGGCGCACTGACGACAAGAGCCGACTGAGCCTAATGCCGGATGATAACAAAAATACGGCACATCAATGCCAAGTGATAGGCACGCTTGCAATAAGTTATCCGCGCCATCAACTTCGACAGTGGTTCCATCAATATGTATGACTGCCATGCCGTTCTCCTTATTTTGCTACTGGCTGTGGATTACCTGCAGCCTCAATCACATCTTCGCCTACCGCCTGAGCAATCTTACTATCGAACTCAGGACGGAAATATTTGATTGCACTCATCAGTGGCTCCATAGCACCAGGAGCGTGAGCACAGAACGTCTTACCTATCCAAAGATCGCGGGTCAGACCTTCAAGTTTCTCGACATCACCGACTTGCCCTTCGCCATCATTGATAGCAGTAAGCAGCTTGACGCCCCAAGGCAGACCGTCACGGCACGGCGTACAAAACCCGCAAGATTCGCGCTGAAAGAAAATCTCTAGGTTGCGCAGTAGCGGTACCATATCTTGCGCTTCATCGACCACCATAAGCAGTCCTGTACCCATCCGGCTACCGGCTTTTTGAATGGTATCGAAATCGACAATAGTATCTAAATGCTCAGCGGTCAAAAAGTCAGTGGATGCGCCGCCGGGTAACCAAGCCTTAAGGGTACGACCCTCCTGCATACCACCGGCAAAATCCTCAATAATCTCGCGCGCGGTGTAGCCAAATGGCAGCTCCCAAAGGCCTGGATCATTGACCAGACCTGAGCAACCAAATAGCTTAGTACCAGGGGTTTCAACCGTTCCTTTGATTTTTGATAGATCTTGATACCACTTGCTACCATGCAAAATAATGGCCGAGACGTTATGTAGGGTCTCAACGTTATTGACGATAGTTGGTCTGCCCCACGCACCAGCGACTTGCGGAAATGGCGGCTTAGTACGGGGATTGGCACGGCGACCTTCTAAAGAGTTCAGAAGCGCCGTCTCTTCACCGCAGATGTAGCGGCCAGCGCCCGTATGCACATGCAAATCAAAGCTAAAGTCTGAGCCCAAGATATTATCACCGAGCAAATTGTTAGCGCGCATCTCATCGAGCGCCGCATTTAGACGCTCGGCTGCCAATATATACTCGCCGCGAATAAAGATATAACCTGCTGTCGCTTCAATGGCATAGGCTGAGATGAGCATACCTTCGATGAGCTGGAACGGTAAACGCTCCATAAGTAGTCTATCTTTAAAGGTGCCAGGCTCCATCTCATCAGCATTACAGACTAAGTAGCGCGGCCCGCCATCATTAGGCGCCATCAGCGACCACTTAATACCAGCGGGGAAACCAGCACCGCCACGGCCTTTTACCACTGCTTCTTTGATAGTGCTCAGCGTATCGCCAGCAGACTGATTTAAAGCTATTTTCAGCGCTTCAAAGCCGCGTAGGGACTCATAAGTGGCCAAATCGAGTACAGCATCGTGGTGCGCAAGTCGCCACGTCAAAGGCTTCGTTTCACTAGTCGCTGTATCTTTATCGCCATAAACGGCAATGCGCTGCTCATTTAACTGGCTTGGGGCTTTGCCTTGGCGACGCTGGGCAATTTGCTCTGCAACGGTTAGTCTCATGCGTATAGCTCCAATAGTTGCGCGACCTCATCAGGTTGTACTGGGCCGTAAGTATCTTCATCGATCAATACTGCCGGGCCTTTGTCACAGTTACCTAAACAACAAATCGGCAAAATAGTAAAACGGCCATCAGCGGTAGTTTGACCATACTCAATACCCAGCTCAGCTCTAAAAGCCACTGATAACGCCTCATAGCCTGTTAGATAACAGGATACCGAGTCACAAATAAGAATCACGTGACGGCCAACGGGCTGCCGATAAATACGATTATAAAAAGTGGCGACGCCCTCGATATCGGTCACCGGAACTTCTAGGATATTAGCGATAGCGTTGACCTGCGCATCATCTACCCAGCCATTGCGCTTTTGTACTATTTTTAGCGCATCCAAAGACGCAGCGCGCGCTTGTGGATAATGATGCATAAACTCATTAATAGCGGCAATCTCACTTGTCGTCAAAATACTAGCGACATCTACCTTTGGCGTTTTATCAGAAACAATCTTCATAATCTTCTATTCTATCCTCACTCATCACGCTGCGCCCTAAGGCTTTAATAATACTGCTGCAGCGGTTTGGTGTGCCTATTGGCGGTAATATCAATGTTGCTTATTTGCCTATTTTTTCTTTACTGGTCTTTTACTTTAGTGGTTCGTAACCTAAAACAATTAGCGATCACAGTCCGCCATGACGATATCGATAGAAGCTAAGTACATAATAGCGTCTGACACTAGCGAGCCGTTAATCACCGATGGCATCTGCTGTAAGTGCGCAAACGTCGGCGTGCGAATACGGGTACGGTAGCTCATCGTCGAGCGATCTGAGGTAATATAATAGCTATTTAAGCCTTTAGTCGCCTCAACGATAGTCGCGCACTCACCAGCTGGCATCACAGGACCCCAAGAGACGGATAAGAAATGATTAATCAAAGTCTCGATATCATTTAGGGTGCGATCTTTTGGTGGTGGCACCGCTAGTGGATGGTCTGCTTTGTACGGCCCTTGCGGCATATGATCCATACACTGACGGATAATACGCATCGATTGGCGCATCTCCTCAATCTTGACCATACAGCGATCATACGCATCGCCGTTATAGCCAATAGGTACCTCAAAGTCGAAGTTCTCATAGCCCATATACGGCCGCGCTTTACGTAGATCAAAATCGACCCCTGTCGCCCGCAGGCCAGCACCCGTCACGCCCCAAGCCAATGCTTGCTTGGCGTTGTACTGTGCTACGTTTTGGGTTCGACCTTTGAGCACACTGTTTTGTAGCGCCGCTTTGACATACTCATCCAAGCGTTTAGGCATCCACTCCAAAAACTCACGAACCAAGCGCTGCCAACCACGCGGTAGATCTGCCGCTGTCCCGCCAATACGGAACCAAGCCGGATGCATCCGGTAGCCGGTCACCGCTTCAATGACGTCATAAGCTTTTTGGCGATCGGTAAACATATAGAACACTGGCGTCATACCGCCGGCGTCTTGAATAAAGGTACCGACATAAAGCAAGTTATTAGTAATGCGGAAAAACTCGCTCATCATCACTCGGATAGTCTGCGCGCGATCAGGGATAGTAATTCCCGCAAGCTTTTCAACCGACATGATATACGGCAGCTCATTCATGACCCCGCCGAGATAATCAATACGGTCGGTATAAGGGATGTAGGAGTGCCAAGTCTGACGCTCAGCCATCTTTTCAGCGCCGCGGTGATGGTAGCCGATGTCCGGAATACAATCGATCACCTCTTCGCCATCGAGCTGTAGCACTAAGCGAAACGCACCATGAGCGGATGGGTGGTTAGGACCGATGTTCAAGAACATAAAGTCCTCATCGCGGCCCGAGCGCTTCATGCCCCACTCTTCTGGCACAAACCGTAAGTTTTCTTGCTCGTATTGCTGCTTAGCGGTATTCAAAAAGTACGGCGTAAACTCAGTCGCCCGCGCATGATACTCTTTACGCAGCGGATGACCTTCCCAGTATTTGGGCAATAAAATACGAGTCAGGTGCGGATGGCCGCTAAAGACAATGCCGAACATGTCCCAAACTTCACGCTCATACCAGTTGGCATTGGGCCATATTTTGGTGGCGCTTGGAAGAGTTAAGTCATCTTCACTGAGCGCGACCTTGATACGCACATCGCTGTTGCGCTCAAGCGACATCAAGTGATAAAACACGGTAAAGTCGCTCTCTGGCAAATCACCGCGGTGCTGACGCAGACGCTCATCCATTGCCGATAGATCAAAGAGCATCACGTAGGGCTTTGGCAGCTTACGCAAGAACAGTAAAATGTCTAGCAGATCGCTGCGAGCGACCCAAACCGTTGGAATCTCATCGACAGTATGCTGCACCACAAACTTACCTGCATACTTATGCTCCAGCTCTCTGATGACGGCTGGTACCGGTTTTATCTTAGGGTTTTTGTTTTCGACTACCGTGACCATGAATGCTGTCTTCCTTCATTAATCATAACGTTTGAGCGGAACTGATTGATCAAAACCAGACTGTGCCAATTATCACTGCGCTAAGCATTACTATGCTAAATATAGTCAACGGACTAAATACTATCTGGACTACGCAAATTTTTCACCGCAATTCGATCCGCCTGCTTGCGATCACGCTCAGCCGTTAACTGCGGCTGATAAATTCCTTGATCGTTGACATGTACGCCTAGCGGGCGGCGTTCTTTGGCGATAGACTCTTGCAATAACATAAGACCTTGGATCAGTGCCTCTGGACGCGGCGGACACCCTGGTACATATACATCGACGGGAATGATTTTATCAACGCCCTGCACTACAGAATAGATATCGTACATGCCGCCTGAATTAGCACAAGCGCCCATCGAGATCACCCATTTTGGCTCAAGCATCTGTTCATACAGACGCTGAATCACCGGTGCCATCTTGATAAAGCAAGTACCAGCGACGATCATCACATCCGCCTGACGCGGTGATGCCCGAATGACCTCAGCACCGAAGCGCGACAAATCATGTACCGCGGTCAAAGTAGTGGCATACTCGACATAACAGCAAGACGTACCGAAGTTAAAAGGCCAAAGTGAGTTTTTACGGCCCCAGTTGGCAGTCGAATGTACAAGATCCTCTAGGCGACCCATAAAAACATTTTTATGAACCTCATCCTCTAACGGATCATTGACCGTTTCACGAGTTTGCGCAGGATAGGTATCTGCATCAGGATTGGCTTTGGTTAGTGTATATTTCATACCATACAACCTTTTATGAAGAGCAGTTAAGCAGCTATAAACTAAGGCCATTTAACTCTTAAGCATATAATGCTGCGACTGCTAAAAAATAGCGGGTGATGCCCAAGTTATCTTAAGCGTGATAACTCGTTTGCATATTAATAACGCCCATAAACCGTTATGAAGGCTCATCATCTGCGGCAAAATCAACAGAAGTGATATTACCGGTGGTATTAATATGATCAATGTTTTGCAAGTGACGACGATTAGCCTCAATGCTATTTGAGACATTGATCTGGCCCGATGACTGCGCCGGTACTTTACCCGTCGGATCGACCATCAACTCTTCAACACCGTTGAACTTAGTAATATCTGCTAGATTGAACCCTGCAGGCGCTGCATGCAAGCGTGCTTTTTTGCGCAGTTTATCGGCAGGTGACCAGTTCATAGCCCCTAAACTGAGCTCATAAATAAGACCGACGATGAGCACCCCGATAAATATCGCAGCCGCAGCAAAGCCTAGCCAGCCCGTTTCGCGGACTGAGACCGAATAAGCGTATAGGTATAAGGCTTCTAGATCGAAAATAACGAAGAATATCGCTACTAGGTAGAATTTGGCAGACAAACGAATGCGGGCATTGCCAGCTCCGACAACACCCGCCTCAAATATCTCTTCTTTTTGTAAGCCTTTTGCGCGCCCGCCAAGCAAGCGCGGTACGGTCAACATAAAGACAACCAGACCGATGGCGGCTAAAATAAAGGCAACTGCTGACCAACTAAAGGCAGACATGATAATACTTGCTCCTCACCCAATCGAGTGTCAGGACTTGATAAACCATGGTTAGGACACAGAACCTCTTATCATTAAGAGGAGCATGAGGGCTATGCAGCCAACATCCTAAAGCAACAATTCTATCAAGCACCGTAACGCAGACGAAAACACAGGTTCACTGTGCTGGTAATGGCCAATTATCAAGATCATTGACACCAAAAAAGAGAGGACACAGAATTTAGGTTTATCTAGCCCTAGGCTCAGATAAAAGCTGGTCATCAACCCCTTGGTATAAAGTAAAAGTGAATTTATTAAATCAATATCATATTGTGACATTTAATTGATTTAATAACTCATTACCTACAGTCAATAATGGCGCGATAACTGGCGTAAACGGTTTACACACTATACGCATATCAACGCTCAAAAGCCAGTTTTTCACTGTATTGCACGGTCATTTTATATGCTACAAAATATATCAATCCATCCACTACCCATGTTACAGCATTTTTACTATCTTCCTTTAGTACGCTAGTTTATGCTAGCTGACTTCCTTATCTATCATCGTCAAAACCTGGCAACTTATAGTACGGATGAACCGCTAATATCTTCATTCAAAAACGGCCGCTCAAAGCTTAGAGCAAGCGTCAAATTACGCGGTTATTGTAAACCAAATCCGCTCAATTGCAACCTGCCAAATGTGACGAGTCAACACATTGACTTCCTCCCCGACCTAAAGGAACGGGGATTTCTACTAAAGACGGTCAAGCCCGACCGCAAGGATGTTCTTAGCGGCATTGATATCTCTATCATGCACTGTGCCACACTCAGCACAAGTCCATCCTCTTATTCCAAGATCTGCTCTACCTTTCGGACTACTGCCACTTATTTTAAGGCAGTACGAGCAGGTCTGGGTAGTGTATCTCTCATTTACGATCTCTAAATGACAACCTGCATGCTTGCATTTATATTCCAGTTGTCGTTTGATCTCAAACCATCCTGCATCGTATGTCGATTTAGCCAGTTTGGTTTTTTTAGTTGTAAATGAGCGTGATTTAACATCACCGACCACAATTAAGCTGTTATCTTTAACAAGCTTGGTGGTAAATTTATGAATTAAGTCTAATCTTGTATTTTTAATTTTTGCGTGGATTGCTTTAGCGCGGTTTTTATTCTTAGCACGCTGGGCTACTGCTAATTTATTCGCCCACTTTTGCGTTTGCTTAATGGTTAGCTTGTCGCCATTTGATGTGGTAGCAGACTCTGTTAAGCCTAAATCAATACCAACTTGGCCAGTGCCGCACTTAATCTTTGGAAATTCTTTAACGGTGACACAGGCATACCAGTGACCACGATTGTCTTGTACCAACTCGCAAGTATTGATGCTGTACAGGGCTAGGTTATAGCTGTCCCACATATCAATGATCAGCTTTTGACGGTTAGCTAAGCTAAATTGCAGGGTGCTTTTTAGAGACTTTTTACCGCTTTGGCGCGTACTGATATGCTTAATCGCGGTCTTTTTAAAAGGAATCCAGCCAAGAGATCTACGTTTGGCTTTAGGGTTATTGGTACGCCAGTTGAGTTTGGCTTTTTTAAACTGTTTACGGGATTTAGCGTGAACCTCACTAATCGCTTGCAAGGTTTGACTGTGCAAGTTTAAATACTCGCCACTACCTTTGATATAAGCGGCCAAGTCATAGGCTGAAAAGAATTTGCCTGTGCGCTTAAGATGTTTAAAACTTAGCTCATTAACGTAATTCCAGACAAAGTTAACCGCCCCAGCTCAGATATTAAGCTGAGTGGCGTGTTTGTCTTTGATGCGTAGCTTGAGTGTTTTCATGGGATAATTATGATCTCAATGTATTTGGTTATCAAGGGGTTCGCCATACTGGGCGACAATGACTGACGCCTGATATCCACGTCCTAGAAGAACGGGATTTTACGGCGTTAGATGATAAAATAGGAGCAGACCTTACATCGGTCTGCTCCCTCTATACACTAGCTATCTTTTATTGATTCATAAACAATCAGCATTGCTTATTGATTGATGACATCAACACCTTTAGGCGGGGTGAATTTAAATTGGCCACTACCCAAATTAGGGTTGAGCTTGATGTTACTAAACTTGATAGACGTGGTTTGTCCTAAGTTATCATTGAGTACCATCATCACAGGCTTGCCGCCACTAAAGCTCATAGATAAGTTTTTGAAACTCGCATCACTCGCTTTTGGATAGAGCACATAGTAGTTTTTATTGGCGTAAGGTTGGGTGATTTTGAAGTTCTGGGCGATTTTATTGGGATCGCCTGATAATAATAGCGCTGGCGTATTACCCACTTGGCTATCTACCGTCTGCTTAGTCGCTTGCTCTAAGTCCTTGTCGTACACCCACATGGTACTACCATTAGCGACGATAAGCTGTTGAGACGGTGATTTTGTCTCCCAGCGAAAGTTATTCGGGCGCTGCACGCTCATTGACCCTTTAAAAGTGCCACTATTAGCGCCTTTTGTGGTTTGTGAAAAATCAGCGCTCATGCTCTTAGTGTTTGTCAATAAGCGATTTAAACGCTTGGCCGCTTGTAGGCTATCTGCTGGTGCAGCATTCGCCGTTTGAGTCATAGCGACCATAGGCGCAGCTACTCCTAAGCTGGTCATAAGCACGCCTGCTAATGCGCCACTCATTATTTTTTGTTTTGTAGTTGGCTTCATTGTCTCTTGCTTGCTCACTGTCATCGTAATTATCCTCTCTAAAGTTATAAAATAAAAATGAGTCATCATTTAAAGGTAATGATAAGTCTTAATAGCAACTGCGCTTTTGTGTTGTCATTAGTTTTACATACATTTTGCAAACTTAGTTTTTGAACACTCGCTTTGAATACGTAGTCTTTTAAGCTGCGCTATTAAGCAATGAAGACAGTCTGCCAGTTTTTTTATTACGCGCCTAGACATGATTTGCAATAATTACTACGCCTGCCATACACGCTTGTAACTGCTACTAAGACGGATTAAGTCCAGCCATAAAAAAACCCTACTACCAAATAGGCAATAGGGAATTTTTAATCATTTAGCCATCAGCGAATTATTAAAAAACGCAGGCAATATTAATGATTATGCGCTTTCAACAGTCACATAGCGACGGTTAAATTTACCTTTGGTCTCAAACTTTACAACACCATCATTTAGTGCAAATAAAGTATGGTCACGACCCATGCCAACGCCTTCGCCGGCGTGGAATTCTGTACCACGTTGACGAACGATGATGTTACCAGCAGTGATGGTTTGACCACCAAAGATTTTTACACCAAGCATTTTTGGGTTTGAGTCACGACCGTTACGGGTTGAGCCGGCAGCTTTTTTATGTGCCATGGATAATTCTCCTTGTTAATATGACTTATCACTGAGGTGATAACTCTTAAGCTTTTAGTGCGCTATTTATTATCAATAAATGATAATAGCTAATTAAGCATTAATCGCTTTGATTTTTAACAAGGTGTACCACTGACGGTGACCTTGCTCTTTGTGATAATGCTTACGGCGGTTGTGTTTGATGATACGGATTTTTTCACCGCGACCATGCTCAACCACTTCGGCTTCTACGCTTGCGCCGTCAACGATTGGTTGACCGACTTTTACGTCATCGCCGTCAACAACCATTAAAACATCTTCAAATTTGATTGTTTCGCCTTTCTCTGCTTTAAGCAATTCAACTCTTAGCAATTCGTCGGCTACGACACGGTGCTGCTTACCACCACTTTTGATTACTGCGTACATTGTCTGACTCCGTTTAACCCGTGTGCCGTGGTAGATATTATACCTACGCTTCAATAACGAACACGACAGGGAAAAATTAAAGGCGTTATTTTACGTTTTCTGAATGATAAAAGCAAGCCGATTGTCTGGTTTTAGCAGCGCGTATTAGGTCTTATCATCTTAATAATCATAGCGATAGCCTAGCTAGCCTTAAGCGTAGTATTATAGCTCATTAAATCAATGACATATAGCTTATTTTATTCCATACTTATTCAATAGCTATTTCTGTTTTTTATTGAGACGGTTTAATAGCTATTATTTAGCAACTACTCTATAAATTTCACTTAGTCTGACGCTATGACGCAATATTGTCGATAGCAATGAGCTGGCTGCGGCCTAATGACTAAAGCCAATAACACATATTAATCACCAATTAACCAAATAGGCTGTGCTATTATAGGCAAATCTTAAAACTCATCTAATAAATACGACTCTACATTATGACCAGCACCTCTTTAGCTTCTTCAGACCTTGCCTCTCAAGCGCCTAATTATACGGACATTCAAAGCATCGTCGCTCATGATTTTGACATTATGGATGAGCAAGTCTTTGGTAGTCTCAATTCAAAAGTACAATTGGTGATGAGCGTCTCAAAGCATGTGATTGATGCCGGTGGCAAACGCATGCGCCCGCTTATTACCCTATTGTGCGCGCGTATGTTCAACGACGCGCCAAGCGAACAAGCGATGCATCTAGCCGCTATTACGGAGATGCTGCATACGGCCACGTTAGTACATGACGATGTCATCGATGAATCTGGTCAGCGCCGCGGCAAGCCCACTGCTAATGCCACTTGGGATAATGCCACTGCAGTATTAGTGGGCGACTATTTGATCGCTCGCGCCTTTAATTTATTGGTTGGCTTTCAAAGCTTAGAGCTGCTAAAGCTGTTCTCTGATGGCACTTGTGATATCGCTGAAGGTGAAGTATTACAATTACAGCATCAGCATAATCCAGCGGCGACAGAAACCGACTATCTCAATATTATCGACGGTAAGACCTCACGCCTATTTATGATGGCGACCCAAGGCGCGGCTATTTTGCAAGGACAAGAGCAGCATCTACAAGCCCTAGCTGATTTTGGTCAGCATTTTGGTAATGCCTTCCAGATTATCGATGATGTGCTTGATTACAGCGGCGATAGTGAGCTGATGGGCAAAAACTTAGGCGATGATTTGAGTGAAGGTAAGCCAACGCTACCGACTATTAAGGCGCTTGAGCTACTCAAAAACAGTGACAAGCAAGGTTATGAGCAGCTGCGTATCGCCGTACAAACGGGGAAAACGCCAAATGCTGAGCAGCTTATCGAGCTCGTCCGCAGCTCAGGGTCGCTTGATTATTGTACCAAGCGGGCGTTAGAAGAGACCAGATTGGCACAGCAAGCACTCAGCAGCTTACCTGACAACCGTTATCGTCAAGGTCTGTACCAGCTGACTGAGCTCGCTAGCGCACGATTGGTATAATGACATATGAATCGTCTGTGTTATTAGCTAATTGAGACGGCTCATTTTTTAGCAGCGTTTTTGAGCAACCGAGCCATAAATATTCATTGATCAAAAGCAACAGTCTCTAAAAAGACACCCTCTTAAAACGGGTGTGTCAGTCAAATAGTTACCTTTCTTTAAGTTTCATAAATCCTGACGGTACTATAATTGTGTCAGGATTTTTTAATGGTTAAATGCTGATTGACCACGCTCATTAGAGGCTACTGACTGGTCTAAGTCGCTATATTTTAAAGATCATAATTAGGGGTTGATAAATTAGTCAATTTGTTGACAAAGCAGATTTTTGGTGGTTTTAAAACCTCAATAACACTATGGCTTTACAATTATAACAAAAAATTACAATAAATTTGCATAGCGGGTTGTATATCTTCTTATTAGCTGCTGGTTGGTGTAGCGGTTACTATGGCGGGATTTTATTTACTCAGCGAGCACAGTGCGGTCAGTTTTTGTCAGCTTTCCTATCGTGAATCACTTGACTGCGGGGTAAACCCTATAGTTTATAATAATGCCTTAAATTTACTTGACGTCCTATAATTAGCTAGCGGTACTGCCCTATTTATCAATTTTATCAATAGCTTCTTATTTTTTGGCTATAAACTTCTATAAAGTTTATTATTGCTCTTCGAAAAATAAGCTATTTTTTGATTATGATACGCTCTACCTCTATATCTTTTATTCTATATTTTACTACTCTACCGAGGACCTTGATGAAGCATTCTTATCTTGCGCTTGTAATAGCATCTGTACTATCGGCTACAGTACTGGTCGGCTGTGACAATAAAGAAGACGCCGCTGCGGGTGAAAACGCTCAGCAGCAGATGCCGCCCGCTGTCGTCAACGTCCAAACTGTCAGCTTTGATACTGTGCCTCAAGTTCAGACTTTCTCTGGTCGTACTGCCGCTTATCAGACGGCTGATGTACGCCCTCAAGTCAGCGGCGTAATTGACGAAGTACTGTTCCGTGAAGGCAGTAACGTCAAAAAAGGCCAGCCGCTTTATCGTATCAATACTGACAACTACACGACCTCGGTCGCTAGTGGTCAAGCGGCGGTCGCGCAAGCACAGGCTAATCGCCAAACCGCTATCGCCAATAATGCCAATGCTAAAGCAGAGTTAGCCAGTCGCCAAGCCTCATTAGCACAAGCGATAAATGACTTTCAGCGTCTAAAAGGCTTGGTTGAGATTGACGCTATCTCCAAGCAGCAATATGACCAAGCGCAAACTGCCGTACGTACAGCGCAAGCGGCTCTAGAGAGTGCTCGCGCTGCAGTCGGACAAACTGAAGCGAGCATTAGAAGCGCTGAGGCTGGGATTAAAACCGCGCAATCAAACTTAGATGCTAGCGCTTTGGATCTCAATCGTACTATCGTACGCGCCCCTTTAACTGGTCGTAGTGACCGCTCAAGCGTTACTGCAGGAACCTTAGTTAACGCTAGTCAATCTGAGCCTTTAGTGACGATTTCGCGCTTAGACCCTATCTATGTCGATATCAGTCAGTCGTCATCCGAGCTATTGCAGCTTCGTCAGCAGATAGCTGAAGGTAAAGCGCAGGCGGGTATGAACTCTGTCGAGCTGGTCCTAGAAGATGGCTCAGTGTATCCAGTGCGTGGCAAGCTTGCGCTGTCTGAAGCTAAAGTCGATCAATCTACTGGCGCGGTGACTCTACGAGCTATCTTCTCAAATCCTAATAACGTGCTACTGCCAGGTATGTATGTCTCAGCGCGTCTGACTCAAAGCGTCATTCCTAATGCAGCCTTAGTGCCGCAAAGCGCTGTAATGCGTACGCCTAAAGGCGATTCACAAGTCTACATCGTTGATGAAAACAATCAAATCCAAGTCCGTCCCGTTACCATTAATGGTACTTATGATGGTCAATGGGTGGTCACCGATGGCTTAAGTAGTGGCGATAAGCTAGTGGTTATAGGCGGCTCTAAAGTTAAGCCTGAGCAGGAGGTCGTGGTCAAGCCGTTAGAAAACGCTAATGGTGCACCTGCAACGCCTACCGCCAAAACACCACAGCAAGCTGCGAAAACGGTAGCTGATGACACTTCTGAGCAGGACACTGCTAATTAATTCCATTCAAAGATAGGAAGACCTAGGGATATACTATGTCACGTTTTTTTATTGATCGCCCTATTTTTGCATGGGTGTTGGCCATTTTGGTCATGCTTATCGGGGTAATCTCGGTTGTTAATTTGCCGATTGAGCAGTATCCGCGTATCGCACCGCCCACCGTTTCTGTTAGTGCCACTTATCCTGGTGCAAACGCGCAAACGGTCGAAAACTCTGTGGTGCAGATTATTGAGCAGCGCATGAAGGGCCTTGATGGTCTGATGTATATGTCATCGACGAGCTCCTCAAACGGTAGCGCTTCAGTGACGCTTACCTTTGAGAACGGTACCGACCCTGATACGGCGCAAGTACAAGTACAAAATAAACTGCAAGCGGCGATGAGCTCGTTGCCTGAGGCTGTTCAGCGTCAAGGTGTCAACGTCAATAAGTCCTCCAGCAGCTTCTTAATGGTGCAGGCATTTATTTCTGAAGATGGCAGTATGGATCGTGCTGATATTGCCGATTACATCAACTCAAACGTCGTCGATCAGCTTAGCCGCGTAGAAGGCGTGGGTGAAGTGCAAGTGTTTGGCTCCTCTTATGCCATGCGTATCTGGCTAGATCCTGCGCGATTGCGTAGCTATAACATGATGCCATCTGACGTGGTCAGCGCTGTACGCGCGCAGAACGCACAAGTCTCAGCTGGTCAATTAGGACAGGCGCCAGCCGACACTGATCAGCAGGTTATCAATGCCACCGTCAGTGTACAAAGCTATCTGCAGACTCCAGAAGAGTTTAGAAACATTCTACTAAAGACAGACAGCTCAGGCGCGCAGGTACGTCTCGGTGACGTCGCAGACGTAGAGATTGGTAGTGAAAACTATAGCATCATCTCCTTGTATAACGGTCAAGAAGCGGCAGGTCTAGGTATCTCATTGGCTGCAGGCGCAAACGCGCTAGAGACCCGTGAGGCGGTCGGCGCACGTATGGCCGAGCTAGAAACCAACTTTCCAGCAGGCCTAAGCTCTGTTGTGCCTTATGACACCACGCCGTTTGTGCGTTTGTCTATTGAGCAAGTGGTCAATACGCTTATCGAGGCGATTGTACTCGTCTTTATCGTGATGTTTGTCTTCTTACAGAACTGGCGCGCCACCATCATTCCTACTCTTGCCGTTCCTGTCGTTTTGCTAGGTACTTTTGCTGTACTGTATATCGCAGGCTTTAGTATCAACGTCTTGACGATGTTTGCGATGGTACTCTCCATCGGTCTACTGGTTGATGATGCGATCGTTGTTGTCGAAAACGTCGAGCGAATATTAGAAGAAGACCCTGATATTTCGGTCAAAGATGCCACCGTTCAGTCGATGGGCGAGATCAGTAAGATCGTTATTGGTATTGCGCTGATTTTGTCTGCCGTATTTGTACCGATGGCCTTCTTTGGGGGATCGACAGGTGTTATTTATCGTCAGTTCTCTATCACCTTGATCACGAGCATGGCGCTGTCAGCCATGGTGGCTCTAATCTTCACCCCTGCCCTATGTGTGACCTTGCTAAAACGTGGTAAGAGCCATGAAAAAGGCAGTACTGAACAACAAAAAGGCTTCTTTGGCTGGTTCAACCGCGGCTTCTTTAAACTCAGCCGCTCTTATGAAAACTTCGTCGGCAAAAGTATTCGTTTTAAGTGGTTGTACCTGATCGGCTATGCCGCCATCATCGGTATTATGGCCGTTGTCTTCTTACGTATTCCAGGTTCGTTTTTGCCAGAAGAAGACCAAGGTATTATGTTCACCTTAGTCCAGCTTCCTGCTGGCTCCACGCTAGATGAAACACAAGACGTGCTCGATAAAGTCAGTAATTATTACGACACGCAAGAAGGCGACAATATTGCCTCTGTCTTTACCGTTGCTGGTTTTAGTTTTGCAGGTCAAGGCCAAAACATGGGTCTGGCATTCGTTCGACTGTCAGATTGGGAGGAGCGCTCTGGGGAAGAGAATACCGCACAAGCGGTAGCAGATCGCGCGATGGGTTATTTCTTTACCCAGTTAAATGAAGCGCAAGTTTTTGCTATCGTACCGCCTGCGATTACTGAGCTTGGTAATGCTAGTGGTTTTGATTTGATGATACAAGATGTGGGCAATCTCGGTCATGATGGCCTACTCGAAGCCCGTAATATGCTGCTAGGTATGGCTGCACAAAACGAAAATGTGGCAGGCGTACGTCCTAATGGTCAAGAAGATGCACCGCAGCTCAAAGTCAATATCAATCAAGAACAAGCCGCCGCTTATGGTCTATCTTTAGGCAGTATCAATAGCGTTATCTCGACCGCCTGGGGCTCAAGCTACATCAATGACTTTATCGATCGTGGTCGTATCAAGCGTGTCTATGTTCAAGGTGAAGCCAGTAGCCGTACCAATCCTGATGACATCGGTAAGTGGTATGTGCGCGGTGAAACCGGTAACATGGTCTCTTTCGATGCTTTCTCAAGTAGCGAATGGCAGTCAGGCTCACCGCGTCTGACGCGTTATAACAGCTTACCTTCGATGAATATTCAAGGTAATGCGGCACCTGGTCTTAGTACTGGTGAAGCCATGTCAGCTATGGAGAACATGATCAGTCAGCTCCCTGAAGGTATCGGTTACGAATGGACTGGGCTATCACTTGAAGAACAAAAATCAGGCTCGCAAGCTCCTATGCTTTATGCGCTATCGATTCTAGTCGTATTCTTGTGCTTGGCGGCACTATATGAGAGCTGGTCTATCCCCTTCTCTGTCCTATTGGTTATCCCGCTTGGGGTATTGGGTGCGGTGATATTTACGTGGTTACGCGGTTTTGCTAACGACATCTACTTGCAAGTGGGTCTACTCACCGTCGTTGGTTTGTCCGCCAAAAACGCCATCTTGATTATTGAATTTGCCAAAGAACACCAAGAAGAAGGCTATAGTCTCAGAGAGGCCGTTATGACCGCAGCACGTCAACGTCTGCGTCCAATTATCATGACCTCACTTGCCTTTGGGCTCGGTGTTGTGCCATTATTCTTGGCGAACGGTCCAGGCTCAGGCAGTCAGAATGCTATTGGTACCAGTGTGGTCGGTGGTGTCTTAACCGCTACCTTCCTCGGCATCTTCTTTATTCCGATGTTCTTTATTTGGGTGCGTAGTTTGTTCCCTTATAAAGGCAATGAAGCTCACAATGGTAAAGGGGATGATGATAACCATCCAGGTGGTAACGGCGGCGGTGATAATCCGGTCCCATCTGCCCCTACAGAAGATAAGCAATCATTAACTCCTCCTGCGAGTTATCAGCCTGTAAGCCTTGGAGATAATACACAATGAGTTCTTTATTCTTAACCTCTAACTCAGCCGTAAGAGCGATAAGCTCTAAAGCTTTACTAGCTACTGGTAAATCATCGCGCCTACTTGGCCTCAGCGTGTTAGCTCTGAGTATGGCCGCTTGTAATACTATCCCTAAAGCAGATACAAGCCCCGTTCTCGCCGAACCTAACCTGCCGATTGAGCAAGCTTATGGCGCTTTTGGTGATGAGACTGTCAGCACCTCTGAGCAGCCTAGTATCGCCGGACAGCGTTGGCAGGATTTTTATAGCGATGAGCGTCTTAAAAGGTTAATCGCTTTAGGTCTTAGCAATAATAAAGACTTTGAGAGTGCCCGTTTGGCTATCGAAAAAGCGCGAGCGCAGTATCGTATTACCGATATCAACGACTTGCCAACTATCAATGGTCAAGCAGAATACTCACGCCAAAGCCAATCCTCTCCGCGCGTTGAGACGCCTTTTGGCAGTACTGGCGGTAGACAGACGACAGATAGCTACAGTGTCAATCTCGGTTTGGCAAGCTATGAGCTGGACTTTTGGGGCCGAATCGATAGCCTAAAAGATCAAGCGTTGCAGAGATTTTTGTCAACGACGGCAGCCAAAGACTCTATTCAAATTAGTCTGATTAGTAACATCGCGCAGAGCTACGCGAATCTTAGCTATAGCTTAGCGCAGCTCAAACTCGCCGAGGCAACTGTTGAGAGCCGTGAGCGCTCGTTGTTTATTGCGCAAGAGCGCTTTAAAGCTGGTATTGATCCTAAGCTGCCTTCCTTGCAATCTGCAGCAGCTTTAGAGAGTGCAAGACTTGCGGTACTACGTGCGCAAAGCAGTATTTTGACCTCCAGAAATGCTCTGCAGTTCTTATTAGGAGCGCCGGTACCTACTGAGCTTATCCCAGCACCCGCTGTCAGCAATATCACCAATCACGAGGTGTTTAGTGCCGGTTTGCCAAGCGAGCTGCTACGCTATCGCCCTGATGTATTACAAGCGGAATACGATCTAAAAGCCGCGGGCGCAAATATCGCTGTCGCCCGTGCCGCTTATTTCCCAACGATAAGCTTAGCCAGTAGCGTTGGTGTCCGTAGCGATGGCTTGAGCGACTTGTTCGATAATGATGCAGTCGGCTGGTCATTTGGCCCTAATATCAGCGTACCCATCTTTGATGCTGGGCGTTTGGATGCAAACTACGATGTCGCACAAATCGAGCGCGAACAAACGCTTGCCAGCTATGAGCGCTCAATTCAAACGGCGTTCCGTGAGGTCTCCGATGTGCTCGCTACTCGCGCAACTCTAGGCGAGCAGCTCGCAGCTCAGTACCGCCTGCAAGATAACTTTGATCAGACTTATGAGATTGCTGATGCACGCTTTAAAGCTGGTATCTCAAACTATCTCGATGTCCTTGATGCTCAGCGCTCATTGTTTGACACTCAACAAGGCATTCTAGATTTAGAGCTACAAAAAATCATCAGTCAAATCGAGCTATATCAAGCGCTTGGCGGCGGTGCCAATCTCGATACACCTGTCGCGATTCCGGTTCCGCAATATACTAACTTGGCCCAAGTTGGTACTTTATTAACCAAAGATGCCGAGTCGCAAGCGGCCTATGCTATCGACGCTGCTAGCTCAGCGCGAGTAGCTGCAGCACCAGAAGCCGCCGCTATCAAACAAGCACAGACGCCTGTGAAGGTTGACTTTGAGCCGACTGCGATTGTCGATATCGATAATGACAACGACGCTGATGCAGCGGTTGGGGTATTGACTGAAGAGACACCTACTGAGCAAGTACCAGTGCCACAGATTGTCACTCCATAAAGATGGTTATATAACATTTGGTAACTAGCTAGCGTATTATTTTTATAACAATTAGCTCTACCTTCTTGGTGGGGCTTTTTGTTGTTATGTGCTACCTTTAGTAGTTATATATAGATAGTAGCTATATATAAAAGCTAAAAATTTTAGCTGCATCTGATGCTTTACTTATTTAATGATTACCCCTCAAACTCACTAAAACTAATAATAAGGAAAAAACAATGTCTTATACGTTTAATCGTCAATTCCCCGAGACTCGCCTGCGCCGCTTGCGCTACAACGATAATATCCGTGCTATGATTCGTGAAGTCGAGCTTCACCCCAAACATTTCATAGCCCCAGTATTTGTATTAGAAGGTAGCAATCAGCGCGAGGCCATCGCCAGTATGCCGGGCGTTGAGCGCTTATCGATAGACCTATTGATTAATTATGCCAAAGAGCTTTTAAGCGAGGGCGTGACGACTATCGATATTTTCCCTGTTATTGACAACTCGCTAAAAACTCCTGATGGCAAAGCGGCCTATGATGAGAATGGGCTAAGCGCGCGTGCCGTAGCAGCACTAAAAGACGCAGTGCCTGAGATGGTGGTGATGACCGATGTGGCGCTCGACCCTTATACGTCACACGGTCAAGACGGCTTGCTTGATGACAGTGGTTATGTGGTCAATGATGACACCGTTGAGGTACTCGTCAAGCAAGCACTCGTCCATGCTAGAGCTGGCGCTGATATCATCTCTCCAAGTGATATGATGGATGGCCGTATCAAAGCCATGCGTGATGCCTTTGAAAGCGAAGGTCTTGTCAATACCGCTATCATGGCTTACTCTGCCAAATACGCTTCTGCTTATTATGGGCCGTTCCGTGATGCAGTCGGTAGCGCCGGCAACCTAAAAGGCGGTCATAAAAAACAATACCAGATGGACTTTGGTAACCGCGCTGAAGCTTTGCACGAAGTGGCGATGGACATCAATGAGGGCGCAGATATGGTGATGATTAAGCCTGGTCAGCCCTATCTCGATCTGATCCGTGAAGTCAAAGACACCTTTGGCGTACCGACTTTTGCCTATCAAGTCTCCGGCGAATACGCGATGCACATGGCAGCTATTCAAAACGGCTGGCTGACTGATGCGGTGATCCTAGAATCGCTTATTGGTTTTCGCCGCGCCGGTGCCGATGGTATCTTGACTTACTTTGCACTTGAGGCAGCTCGGCAGTTAAATAATGCTTAATATGGAGTAAAGGTGTTAAGTCCAATAAAACAAAATAGCGCCAATTGATTCCGTTCAGTTGGCGCTTTTTTGTGCACACTCCGTTAGCTATCTGCTCCCAAAAGTCAGCACTTTTGCTTTATAATAGCTCACCTAATTTTGATAGCTTCTGTTAGCTATCAACCCGTTATCTACCGAATTTTATTACTAAAATTTGTGATCCTTGCTATCTCGCGTTCGTAACCTCTGTCCAAAAGGTAATCTATGAGTCAACTCAATCCTCGACAACAAGAAGCCATGCTCTATGTATCAGGGCCGCTACTGGTATTGGCTGGCGCAGGCTCGGGTAAAACTTCAGTGATTACCCGTAAGATTGCTTATCTTATCGAAGAGTGTAATACGCCAGCCGAGCGTATCACGGCGGTAACCTTTACCAACAAAGCGGCGCGCGAGATGAAAGCACGGGTCAGCAAATTACTGCCTAGTGAGAAGACCCGCGGGCTAACGGTCTCAACCTTTCACCAATTTGGCTTGCAGTTTTTGCGTTATGAGCTGATTCATACTCCGCTCAAGGGTAACTTCTCTATCATGGATAGCGATGATAGTAAGCGCCTACTTATGGAGCTGATGATGCGCGATAACTTATCAGGCGCAGAGAGCCGCGAGCTGGTGGGTAAAGCCATTAAGATGATCTCCGATTGGAAAAACGACTTGGTTGAGCCTGAGCAAGCGATGGAGACGCTTGATGATCCTGAAGATATGATTTTCGCCACGCTTTACGCCTTATACGAGCGTAACCTACGCGCTTATAATGCCGTGGATTTTGATGATTTGATCGTGCTGCCAACCAAGATACTGCGTGAAAACCGCGAGCTGCGTGATAAA
The DNA here is from genome assembly GCF_040309765.1 of Psychrobacter sp. TB20-MNA-CIBAN-0197. Taxonomy (NCBI): domain Bacteria; kingdom Pseudomonadati; phylum Pseudomonadota; class Gammaproteobacteria; order Moraxellales; family Moraxellaceae; genus Psychrobacter; species Psychrobacter sp. TB20-MNA-CIBAN-0197. The sequence goes on along the minus strand of NZ_JBEOPC010000001.1, from coordinate 17,754 downwards.
TGGCAAAACCGTATTCGCTATTTATTAGTCGATGAGTATCAAGATACCAATACTGCCCAGTATGAAATGATTAAATACCTAGTGGGGCCGCAGGGACGCTTCACCGTGGTGGGCGACGATGACCAATCGATCTACGCTTGGCGCGGGGCCAAACCTGAAAATATGGCGCTGCTCAAAGAAGACTTTCCAAAACTCAAAATCGTCATGCTTGAGCAAAATTACCGCTCTACCAGTCGTATCCTAACGTCAGCCAACGCGGTCATTACCCATAACGAGCATCTATTCGAGAAAAAACTATGGTCAGATAAAGGTGAAGGCGAAAAAATTCGTATTATTAACTGCCGCAATGACGATGATGAAGCCGAGCGTGTCGCCAAAGAGATCGCCACGCATAAACTGCGTTTTGGTAATGAGTGGGAAGACTACGCGGTGCTGTATCGCAGTAACTTTCAGGCGCGAATGCTAGAGGCGAATCTGCGTCAGCTACAAGTCCCTTATAAATTATCAGGCGGTCAGTCGTTTTTTTCGCGTAGCGAGATCAAAGATATCATGGGCTATCTGCGCTTGATTCTAAATCCCGAAGACGACAGTGCTTTTTTGCGCATCATTAACACGCCAAAACGCGGTATGGGGCCTGCGACCCTTGAGAAATTAGGCCTGTTCTCGCAAGAGCACAGTATCTCGCTACTTGCTTCGTGTACTCATGGCGGCTTGAGTCATGTATTACCGAGTAAGGCTTATGGTACGCTAAAAGAGTTTGGCGACTTTATCGAGCATTATACTCGTGAGCTCGATCAACATCCTGACCCGGTTCCTATCGTCCGGCAGATGATTGATGAGACCGGCTATATTGATTTTGTGCGTAGTGACGCAAAAACCCCGCAGCAAGAAAAAAACCGCATCGATAATATCGAGATGCTTTATACCAGTATTCAGTCCTTGATCAATCGCGCTGAAGACGATGAAGATCGCACTATCGATACTATCATTCGTAAATTAGTACTGCTTGATATGCTCGAGCAGCAGCAAGAAGAAGAGAATACCAATAAAGTTAATCTGATGACGCTGCACGCAGCAAAGGGCCTTGAGTTTAACTACGTCTATATCATGGGTCTTGAGGAAGAGATGCTGCCGCACCGCAACTCAATCCTCAGCGAAACTATTGAGGAAGAGCGGCGCTTGATGTACGTCGGTATCACTCGGGCGCGCCGCGAGCTGACTTTGACTTTGGCCGCTCAGCGCCGTGCCGGTGGGCAGATGCGCGTCACCTCCGAGTCGCGGTTTTTGGATGAGCTGCCAGAAGATCATATCGATTGGCCCGCTAAGGCGAAAAAGAAAAAAGCCACCAAAGATCCCGCCGCTGTCGCTGATGAGTATCTAGCCAATATTCGAGCACTACTGGGTAATCGTTAGCAGTGCATTAGCCTTACTACTGTCTTTAACCTGTCATCACTTTTGGAACTGTTATGTCTGCACCTACGCCTAATTCTGAACGCGCCACCACCCTACCGGCAGACTATAATCCGTTAGAATATAGTGCAGAATATAAGCTGCTGTACCTGCAAGAGTTAGTCGCAAAAGAAGCTTCCAAAGAGATTGTTGAATTCCTCGCTAAGCAATCAGAGTACGAGATTGCTAACTTGCTAGAGTCCTTCCCTATCCAAGATCGGCACCTGATTTGGGCGCAGGTGCCAGAGGAGCTCAAAGGCGAAGTTCTCGCTGAGCTTGAAGATGAGACGCGCCAGCCTTTACTTGAAAACGTCTCCTCCAAAGAAATCTCCTTATTCACTCAAGATCTCGATGCGCAAGATATCTCCGAGATTTTGGAGACTGTGACTGATACCGTACGCTCATCAGTCATGGCGACCTTAGATGAAGACGTTCGCGTTCAGGTCAATAAGCTGGATACTTATGCTGACTGGGAAGTGGGCAGCTATATGGATCCTGATATCATTCAGGTACATGACGATGTTAGCTTGGCTGACGTACAAGGCTGGCTACGAGACAACATAGATCTGCTTGATGATCAAAGCCAAGAGCTATTGGTCGTCGATCAAAGCCAGCAGCTCTTGGGCCTACTTAGCTTAGTTGACTTAATTAAACACGATCAGCAGGCTTTAGTCGCTGACTTTATCGATAACGCCATTACTATCAATGATAGATTAGATATCACTGATGCCGCCGCTATTTTTCGCTCAGAAGATATCCGCTTTGCGCCTGTGATTAACGACTTTGGTGAGCTGGTCGGTCAGCTCAATGCCGAAGACATCATGGAGATTATTCAAGATGATGTCGATAGCACTATGCGTAATCTAGCAGGTGTTAGCCAAGACGATGAGCTGTTTGCGCCTATCCTAGATAGTGCAAAAAGCCGTAGTATTTGGCTCGGTATTAATTTGGTTACCGCGCTGCTAGCGGCTGCGGTCATCGGTCAGTTTGAGGAAGTACTCGCACAAGTAGTCGCTTTAGCTATTTTGATGCCAGTGGTTGCTAGCATGGGTGGTATCGCCGGCTCGCAGACTTTGACGGTGGTGATTCGCGGTATGGCGATGGGTCAAATCGGGGGTTCTAATCGGGTTTGGCTGCTTAATAAAGAGCTGTGGGTCGGCGCGATAAACGGTATTATCTGGGCCATTATTATGGCAGGTATTGCGCAGTTGTGGTTTCAAGATGGTAAGATCAGCGCGGTAATTGGCTGCGCTATCGCTATCAATATGACTGCGGCTAATGTCTCGGGCATCAGTATTCCGCTGCTACTCAAACGCATGAATATCGACCCTGCCCTCTCCGCTTCGGTTATTTTGACGACGGTCACTGATATCGTCGGCTTTATGTCGTTTTTGGGGCTCGCAAGTCTCTTGATACTTTAGCGCCCTTTTCGCTTCGTGTTCGCTTAGATGTAGTCATCAATGGCATCAGCGAACTGCTAACCTTGATAAAGGACTCAAACATAATCTTAAAACAGCCATTTTAATTCATAAAAGTATTAGGACAAATGATGCAAACTGTACAAGTGAAAGTATTAAACTCAAAAGTAATCGACGACCCAGCCTTTTCGCTACCTACGCGCGCCACTGACGGCTCAGCAGGTATTGATCTGCGCGCTTGTATTGACGAGCCTTTAACGATCAAGGCGGGCGAGACGCATCTAGTAGGTACCGGCTTGGCAGTCTATATTGCTGATTCTAATTTTGCTGGGATGATTTTACCGCGCTCAGGTCTTGGTCATAAGCATGGTATTGTGCTTGGTAATTTAGTAGGATTGATAGATGCAGATTACCAAGGCGAGCTGATGGTCAGCGTGTGGAACCGTAGCGCTGATGATTTTGTGCTTAATCCAGCGGAGCGGATGGCGCAGTATATTGTAGTTCCAGTCGCGCGCCCAGAGTTCGATATCGTCACCCAATTTAGTGATCAAAGCGCGCGCGGCGTCGGCGGCTTTGGTCATTCGGGTCGTCAGTGATAGTCAGTTTTTTTAAGAAGTAATATTAATACACGTATAATAAGCGACATAATAAGGCCACGGGAACAAAAAGATGCAGAACAAATCGCCTTTTGCTGCCCAAAAAGCCTTATTTCGTGCTTATGATATTCGCGGCGCGCGGCGCTATTTTACGCAAGACTTTGTGCAGGCGTTAGCGCAAGCTTTTGCGCAGCTCTATACTACTCAGCGTCATAATCCCAAAGATTATATTCAAGGTCAGACGCAGTCTAGCCCTACCGTGGTCGTTGGCTATGACGTGCGCCACGGTAGCGACTGTATAGCGCAAACGATAGCTGATATTCTACAAGCCAGCGGCCTAAAGGTTATTCATCTAGGCTTAGTCACTACCCCTATGGCGGCGTTTTGGGCGCAGCAATATGATGGTCATAGCATCATGGTCACCGCCAGTCATTCTGCAAAAGACACTTTGGGGATTAAGTGGCTGGTCCATAACGCCTCGCCTAGTCACGCCCAGATTCAAGCCCTCTATCAGCAAGTCGCTAACAGTCAGCTCAGTGCTATGGCTGATAACACTCATAAAGATAAAGTATCAACCAGTCCCTGCTTGCCCGCCGATACCATCGCAAGCATTTATATCGAAGCGATAGCGCAAGTGATACACGCTATTCATCCGGCTGATAAACGCGTCTCGGACCATAATCGTAACAAAGATAGCTTCTTACGGCATACCGTCTCTCAACCGGCTTTGAACCTAGACAAAAAGCTAGACTTGACTCTGGTTATTGACTGTCTCAGCGGCGCGACCAGTAATATCGCCAAGCCTTTGTTTGAGCGCTTTTGTCAGCGCGTCATTATGCTCAATGACTGTCCTGATGGCAGTTTTCCTACAGGTAATCCTGATCCGACAGAGCCTAACCGGCTTGCAGAGTTACAGCAAACGGTCATCGTTAATCGAGCCGATATGGGCTTAGCTTTCGATGGTGATGGCGATAGACTCATGATTGTCGATAATAGCGGCAAAGTCGTCACCCCTGATCATTTATTGTACTTATTAGCGCAAGTGGCCATTACTGAGCGACATTCAAAATTAGATACAACTGCTAACGATGAAACTAGCGACCACACTGCTACGGCGCCGCCCGTATTATTCGATGTCAAATGCTCTCATCATTTAGCAAAATTGCTCGCCGCTCTTGGTGCTAAGCCCGTTATGACTCAAACGGGCAGTAGCCTATTACGTCAACACTTACAAACTGATCACAAGCAAGCTATCTTTGCCGGTGAGTTATCGGGTCACTTTATCTTTAACGATGGCTATTTTATCGTTTATGATGATGCGATGTACGCCGGACTGCGCTTATTATACTGGCTAGCGTTTACCGCTGTCCCTACTATCGCGCAAACAGAAAAAGTCATGCTGACCACTGACTTGTGGGGCGAACTGCGTTCAGTATTACCGCCTTATGCTTTGACAGATATCACAAGGAGCCTACCTACTTTAGTCAGCACCGCTGATCACTATCTACCCTTACCTGCCAAGCAAGTTTGTCAGGCTTCCTTATTAGAGCATCTAACAGTTTGTTGCTGCTACTTACAAGATTTAGCGAGTGGGCACGGTACTAATACGGATAACACTAAGCTAAGCCCTGTAGATTTATTTAAAAACTTAACACTTTGCAGTTGTTTTAATAATAGCGCTAATACTCGTACTGAAACCCATCTTGCTGTTCATAATGTTTGCAATATCAGCATAGAGCAAGCGAAGCAGCTGATGCCATTAGATACGCAGATATCCCTGATAGACGGCGTACGCTTAGACTTTGCGAATGGTTTTGGTGTGCTGCGTGAGTCTAATACCAGTCATAGCCTTACCGTACGTTTCGCTGGCGATAGCATGAAGGATCTGCAAGCAGTACAAGCGCGATTCGTCGCTTTATGCGAGCTATTTGATACCCACTTAGCTCAGCAAATTGCAGCTATCGAGCCGGAATGATACCGTGCAGCTAAGCAATTTAATTTATACTACAAGCTGCGCAGTATTTAGTATCATTGCTATCTGATAATTGCTGCTTAATAGTTATTGTTTAATAGCTATTGTTTAATAATTACTGTTCAATGATTTTATGCCAGTCTCTGGAGATTGCCGCCTTTTTTTATATTGCGCTGACGTTTTGATTCGACCTGTTTTAAACTGGTTTTTTTAAACTGATATCTTGAGCTACCTTTTAGGAGTCCCTCATGTCCCTTAATTTTAATGACGCCAAAACCACCGCAGAGGTTTTGACCACCGCACTGCCTTACATTCAACGTTTTGTCGATAAGATCATCGTCGTCAAATACGGCGGTAATGCCATGACCGATCCTGAGCTTGAGAGCTCTTTTGCTCGTGACATTGTGCTGCTAAAGACAGTTGGGCTACATCCCGTGGTCGTACACGGCGGCGGCCCGCAAGTCGATACCTTACTCAAAGAGCTCGGACGCAAATCAGAGCGTATTGATGGTATGCGTGTCACGGACAAAAGCACCATGGATATCGTCGAGATGGTGCTTGGCGGCGGCGTTAATAAGTCGATCGTCAGCCTCATTAATAAACACGGGGGCCGCGCGATTGGCCTGACCGGTAAAGACGCCAACCTGATTCATGCCAAAAAAATGCTCATGCAAAAGGTCGATGATGATGGTGTTGAGACGCCTATCGATTTGGGTTATGTTGGTGATGTAGTCAGCGTCAATAAAAACGTCATTAATATGCTCATCTCCTCCAACTTTATTCCCGTTATCGCGCCGCTTGGTGTCGATGACAATGGCGATACTTATAACATCAATGCTGACCTGGTCGCAGGTAAAGTAGCTGAATTTTTGCAAGCGGAAAAGCTAATGCTACTTACCAATATCAAAGGCGTATTAGGCCGTGATGGTAAAGTAGTCACTGGCCTGACGCCCAAAAAAGTAGATGCCATGATAGAGGATGGCACCATCTCAGGCGGCATGATTCCGAAGATCGGCTGCGCTTTAGATGCGGTGCGCAGCGGCGTCAAAAGCGCGGTTATCGTTGATGGCCGTGTACCGCATGCGACGCTTCTCGAGATTTTCACTAATGAAGGCGTCGGTACACTGATTAGCCGTGAAGTCGACTCGGCCATGAGCTAGTTTTAGTAATAAATGGGAGCGCGGTTATGTCATTAGGGCTATGGTGTGTGCTTTTTATCATTCAGCGCCGTAAAACCACGTCCTTCTAGGGCGTGGATATCAGGCGTCAGTCATTGTCGCCCAGTATGGCGAACCCCTTGATAACCAAATACATTGAGATCATAATTATCCCATGAAAACGCTCAAGCTACGCATCAAAGACAAACATGCCACTCAGCTCAATATCTTAGCTGGGGCGGTTAACTTTGTCTGGAATTACGTCAATGAGCTTAGTTTTAAACATTTACAGCGCACAGGCAAATTCTTTTCAGCCTATGACTTGGCTGTTTACACCAAAGGGGCGGGTGAATACCTAAATCTACACAGTCAAACCTTGCAAGCGATTAGTGAGATTCACGCTAAATCCCGTAAACAGTTTAAAAAAGCCAAACTCAACTGGCGCACCAACAACCCAAAGGCCAAGAGAAGAAGCTTGGGCTGGATTCCGTTTAAAAAGACCGCCATTAAGCATATCAGTACGCGCCAAAGCGGTAAAAAGTCTTTAAAAAGCACCCTGCAATTTAGCTTAGCTAACCGTCAAAAGCTCACAATAGACCTATGGGATAGCTATAACCTCTCGCTCTACAACATCAACACTTGCGAATTGGTACAAGACAATCGTGGTCACTGGTATGCCTGTGTCACCGTTAAAGAATTTCCAAAGACTAAGTGCGGCACTGGCCAAGTTGGTATTGATCTAGGCTGTAAGGATTCAGCGGTCAGTAGTGAGGGTGATCAGCTACAAATCAAAGTCACCCATCAATACGCAGAAAAACTGGCCATTGCTCAACGCGCTAAAAACAAAAAGCGGGTCAAAGCCATTCACGCCAAGATTAAAAATACCCGCCAGGATTTAATTCATAAATTCACATCAAATCTTGTCAAAGCCAACAGCCTAATCGTTGTTGGTCAAATAAAATCAACATCATTCACTTCATCCAAACTGGCCAAATCCGTCTATGACGCGGGTTGGTTTGAGATTAAGCGGCAACTGGATTACAAATGCGCGAACGCAGGTTGCCACTATCTTGAAGTCAATGAAGCGTACAGCACCCAAACCTGCTCGTGTTGCGGCTCTCGCCAAGACAGTCCGAAAGGTAGATAAGGGCTTGGTATAAGAGAGTGGTTTTGTCGTTCTTGTAAAACGACCCATAATAGAGATGTTAATGGAGCAAAAAACATTCTCGCGGTCGGGCTTGGCCGTCTTTAGTAGCAATTCCCTCCGTTTAGGGAGGGAGGAAGTCAATTTGGAGAGTATCTACTGCTGGTGGATCATAGGTTATGGCGGCGCCAAATGGATCGAGGGCTGGAAGTCGTTTTTTATGATTGAGTGGTTTGCCCTTGATTGGACTGCAGAGCAAATCAGACTTTATGTCCTCATCATTTGGCTGTTTAGCGTGATTTGGTTTATCGTAGGGGTAATAAAACCTGAGCTTAGATTTTACTGATTTTTTTAAGGTCAGGTTTTATTGTAGTCTCGTGCTACTGCGACAGTATTTATAGTGTCTACAGTGAGCGGTGAGCGCTTTAAGCAAAGGCTTTGTCAAACTCATCCGCATCAAAACCGCAAAGTAGAATGGGCTGCTCATTATGCACCCCTTCTATAATTGGGCGCTTAATCATACTGGTATTTTCCAGCAATAAACCGATAGCTGTGTTGACATCAGCGTCTGCGGCCTGCTTTTGCTCATCGCTTAGCTTACGCCATGTAGTACCGCGTTTGTTTAGCACTTTATCAATGCCCAAATCCGCGACCCAGCGCTGGACTGAAGCTTTATCAATACCTTGCTTTTTATAGTCATGAAAGTCATAACTGACATCCAGCTCATCGAGCTTGGTAAATGCTTTTTTCATGGTGCTGCATGATTTGATACCATAGATAGTGATTGTCATCGTTATTCCTTATATTATTCTTGCTTGAAAATTAAAACTTTGGTCTTTCAATACTGCGCTATTATTACCCTAGCCCATCGCATTTTTCCCCAATTTGCGCTATTCTAGCGTATCTCATTTTACTAATTATTTGTTTTTAGAACTTACACTCCAAAACGTCAATAAAAATATCTAACTTCGAGCCAATTATGAACCACGCTGTGACCTCTGACCACTCTATCCCTAATAATAACGCTACTTCAGCCGCCGATAATACGCTTTATCAGCCACAGCTGATCGAAACGCAGCAGCAAGCCAAATGGGCAACAGATAAGCGCTTTGAAGTCAGCAATGAGCCAAGCGACAAACCTAGCCGCTATATGCTATCGATGTTCCCTTATCCGAGCGGTAAGCTGCACATGGGTCATGTACGTAACTATACCATCTCAGATGTGCTGAGCCGTTACTATCGCCTTAAAGGCTTTGAAGTCATGCAGCCAATGGGCTGGGATGGGTTTGGCTTGCCAGCAGAAAACGCAGCAATAGCCAATCAGACGCCGCCTGCCAAGTGGACGTTTGAAAATATCGATAATATGCGCGCGCAGCTTAAGCTGTTAGGCCTGTCGATCGATTGGTCGCGCGAGTTTGCTACTTGTAGCCCTGAGTATTATCAATGGGAGCAGTGGCTATTTTTGCAGCTGTATAAAAAAGGCTTAGTTTATAAGAAGCTTGCGACCGTCAACTGGGATCCAGTGGATAATACTGTCCTTGCCAATGAACAAGTCATCGATGGTAAAGGCTGGCGCAGTGGCGCACTCGTTGAGAAGCGCGATATTCCGATGTATTACTTTAATATCACCGAATACGCTGATGAATTACTCGATGATTTGGATCAGCTAGAAGGCCATTGGCCCTCAGAAGTACTGACCATGCAGCGCAATTGGATCGGTCGTAGTGCCGGTATGGAAGTGCATTTCCCTTACGAGCTTGAAGGCCAAGAGAGTACCTTGGATGTATTTACCACCCGTCCTGACACCTTGATGGGGGTCACTTATGTCGCTGTTGCAGCTGAGCATCCATTAGCGAAATATGCGGCTGAAAAGGATGAGGTCATCGCCCAGTTCAATGCATTGTGTAAAAAAGGCTCAGTTGCCGAAGCCGACTTGGCCAAAGCAGAGAAGATCGGTATGGATACTGGTCTCACAGTCACCCACCCACTGACTGGGGAGGCGCTGCCAGTTTGGGTCGCTAACTACGTGCTAATGAGCTATGGCTCAGGCGCGGTCATGGCAGTACCGGCACATGATGAACGCGATTATGAATTTGCGACTAAATACGACTTGCCAATCAAACAAGTCATCGACGTCCCTGCCGGTTATTTTGATGCGGCAAAAGCTGAGGCCGAAGCCGAAGGCTGTGAAGTTAACCTCGCCTATACTGAGCGCAATACTTTAGTCAACTCAGGCGAGTTTGATGGTATGGATTTTGAGCAGTCTTTTGCAGCGATGCTTGAGAAGCTCGAGCCAAAAGGCCTTGCCAATAAAAAGATTCAGTTCCGTCTGCGCGATTGGGGCGTCTCTCGCCAGCGCTATTGGGGCTGCCCGATTCCGATGGTCAACTGCGAGCACTGCGGTACGGTGCCGGTAGAAGAGCAAGATTTGCCAGTCGTACTACCGACTGAGGTCGTGCCTGATGGTCGCGGTAATCCGCTCAAAAACATGCCTGAGTTTGTCAATACCAGTTGCCCTAAATGCGGTAATCCGGCAGAGCGCGAGACCGATACCTTTGATACCTTTGTCGAATCCAGCTGGTACTACGCGCGCTTTGCTAGCCCCAATGACGACAAGCATATGGTCAATAAATCAGCCGCTAACAAGTGGCTACCGGTTGATCAATACGTCGGTGGAGTTGAGCACGCAGTGATGCATCTGCTTTATGCGCGTTTCTTTCATAAGCTCATGCGAGATGAAAATTTAGTCTCAGGTGATGAGCCTTTCAAAAACTTGATGACCCAAGGCATGGTACTCGCTGGCACCTTTAATCGTGTGAATAGCGATGGCAGCACGACGTATTATTTCGCTGATGATGTCGATATCGACTACAACGAGCGGGGTCAACCGATTAAAGCGACACTTAAAGCAGATGGACAGCCTGTAAATATTGGCAAAATCGAAAAGATGTCAAAGTCTAAGAATAACGGCGTCGACCCGCAAACCACTATCGATCAATACGGCGCGGATACGGTGCGTTTATATACCCTGTTTACCGCGCCTGCCGATCAAACCCTTGAGTGGTCAGATGATGCGCTCAAAGGGCCTTATAACTTTGTCAAAAAAGTCTGGCGTCTGGCTCATGATCATATTAATGCTGTAAGCGCGTCAAACTTAGCGCTTGCTACTTTAAATGATCAGCCGTTAACTACCGATAATCTAAGCCGCGAGGCCAAAAACCTACGCCGTAAGACTCATGAGACAGTAGGTAAAATCGATAACGACTTAGGCGAGCGCTTGGCCTTAAATACTCCAGTATCGAGTCTTATGGAGCTTGCTAATGAGCTCACAAGCTTTAAAGTCAACGGCGAGCAAGACTTACAAGTGCAGCATGAAGCTTTGATAGACTTGCTCATTATGCTCTCGGTCTATGCGCCGCATGCTGGCGAGTATTTACTTGAGCAATTAGGCGTGGATACACTAACGATGAGCTACCCTACTGTCGATGAGAGCGCCTTAGTACAAGATACGATCACTATGGTGGTGCAAGTGAATGGTAAGGTACGCGGTAAAATGGACGTCGCGCCTAATAGTGACCCTGAAGAGCTTAAAGCTCAAGCACGCAGCATCGATAGCGTCGCTAAGTTTCTTACTGGCGAGATCAAAAAAGAGATCGTTGTCCCTAATAAGTTAGTGAACATTGTCGTTGTTGGCTAGTTTATTTTTTAACTACAAGTGATGTTTTTGGCTTTTTATGGCGATGAAGGATGAAGGTTATGGCGTATCAACAGCAAAACATGCAGTCAGCACGTAAGAACAGCTTAGGTACGCCTGCTAAAGGTAAAAGCCTTGGTAAAACGCTAGCTACTTCTTTGTTAGCAGTGCTACCTATGATGACGGTGGTGACGACAGCGACTGTCCTTACGGGCTGCGGATTTCATCTGCGCGGACTGGATGCGCCTTTAAATTTTGAGGTCGAAAAAACAGCAGTGGTGATTGAAGATAATCGTCGCTCGTTCCCATTGAAGCTGCCACTAACTAGACGCTTAGAGACTTTGGGAGTAGACGTCGTTGATGGTATGACGATGATTGAAAACGCCGCAAATAGCAAAGCCAATAACACCGATGCCGAAAAAATCGCCCTTATAAAAGTAGACAATTTACGCTTTCGGCGCTATGAACTAGTAGGCGTCTTAACAGAGATACGTTTGGTACTCTCTGCTGATGTGACCTATGACACTTATCAAAATGGGCAGCCAGTGACTTTGACTAATCCCATCCAAGTGGAGCGTAGCTATCAGTATAATGAGGCATCGGTCAGCACTGACGATCAACAAGGCGATCAGATCCGCGATTGGCTCTACGATAGTCTTGCGCGCCGTATTACCGATCAGTATGTCGCTATCAGCTTACCCAAAGTGTCGCCCAATACTAGTAAGGCTCGCCAAACCGCACCTATGTTAGAGCACTCAGCGCCCTCGACCACTGTGGTGACTACCCCGACCTCTTAACGTTTTAAATGAATGCTTTAAGTGAATACGTTGAATTGACACTTTGAACTGATACCTTTAATCCTCACTTCCAATCAGCAACTGATGGCTTATCTTTTATGCAGCAGACCTTTATCCAAGCCTATCCTAAACTGCTGCAACCTTCAGTAGCTGTAGCGGGCTTGTGGCTGGCGCACGGTGATGAGCCCTTACTGCAGCAATGGTTAATTAATGCGCTGCGGCCACATTGGCGCGAGCAAAACTACGCCATCAAACGCATTGAGCTCATATCGGTGAAGTCTTGGCAAGAGGTGTTGTCTGAATTAGGTAGCCAATCGCTCTTTGATGATGCCAGCGCGCTCATCGTGACGGGCAATCATAAGCCGGATAAAGCCACTATTGCCGAGCTTGAGCAGTTTGCTATCGATGCACAAGCCGGCGCTCATAGTCATAGCTTATTATGGCTAACGCCGAAGCAAGATAAACGCAGCCAAGCCAGCAAGTGGTTTGCGCCTTTTGCCAAGTATGGCCAAGTTATCGATGGTAACTTATACGATGAGCGCGCGCGTCAGCAGTTATTGCAAGTACAAGCAGAGCAATTCGGCCTACGTCTTTCGCAAGAGGCTTGGCAATTATTGATGTCGCACACCGAGCATCACCTACTCAGCGCTTATCAAACCCTTTGGCGCTTATCCTATCTGTTCGCTCCAAAGTTATCTGAAAATAATAACGACAGTCTCAGTCCTACTACTGACAATCGTAATAGCGACGCGGCCAGTCATAAGAACCTAGCTCTAGGTATTACTGACTTGCAAGCTGCTTTAGTCAGCGATGCGCAATTCAGCGTTTTTGACTTATCCGATGCTATGCTCACAGGCAATAGCATGCAGGTAGCGAAAATCATATTTCAGCTACAAGCTACTGATGAACCAACGACTTTGGTACTTTGGGCAATAGCCAAAGACATGCGGTTGGTCATGGCGCTAATGGATGGGCAAGATCCGCAAAGCTTAGGAATCTGGCGTAGTAAGCAAGGCTTGTACAGCCAAGCTTGTCGTCGTCATTCCCTTGCGCAAACCGCCGAGTGGCCGGATTTGCTATATCGCTGTGATCAGGCCATCAAAGGCCTCATTCGTCAGCCTGCTTGGGAGCTGTTATTACAAGCTGCGCTTGAGCTGTCAGGGAAAAAGCTCTTTGCTGCTTAATGGCTTACTCAAATAATGACTTACACCTTTTAATAAAGCCCTTTTTATACCCTCTTATGTTGCAGCTACCCCGCTTTTCCTTAACCTTTCGCAAACTAATAACCATTTCAATTTGCCCCTGAAGTCTTTACTATAGTCAAAATTGTTTTGATGGTAAGTGGACTTTGAGCATGGGCAAAATCACCAAAAAATCAGCTATAAAATGGGGCATTATCGCCTTAGTTGTGCTTGCACTTATTGTGCTGGCTTACAGGACTTTTAAACCCAAAGAAGAGAGCCCTAATTACATTACCGCCACCGCTGAGATAGGTGATATCGAAAACAACGTCATGGCGTCCGGTAAAGTAAAGGCGCTTAACACCGTTGACGTTGGCGCGCAGGTGTCAGGAGAAGTCAAACGGCTGTTCGTGGAAGTCGGAGACGAGGTTAAGCAAGGCGAGCTCATTGCCCAAATCGATCAAGTCACCCAAAAAAACAATCTAAGCAATGAGCAAGCCAGCCTCGAGCAAAGCGAAGCCGCCATTCAAAGTGCTGAGGCTGAGCTTTTGAGTCGTCAAGCCAGCCTAAAGAGCGCCTATGCTGATCTGGCCAGTCGTCAATCTGAATACAAACAAGCCCAATCTGACTTTGCGCGTCTCAAGGGCTTAGTGGCTATCGATGCGATATCGCAACAAGAATATGATACTCAGGCCACCAGTGTGGCAACGGCAAAAGCCGCGGTTGATAATGCTCGCGCCGCTATAGATACTGCCAAAGCCGCTATTACCACCACTCAAGCCAATATCAACAGCCAACGCGCCGCCTTACGTAAAGCACAAACCAACGTCAGTACCGCTGAGGAGGATCTGAGCTACACCACCATTCGCGCGCCGATATCAGGTACAGTGGTCTCTATCACCACTGAGCAAGGCACCACCGTTAACGCCAATCAAACTGCGCCGACTATCGTCACCTTAGCCGATCTCTCGACCGTACGCATTAATGCGCAGATCTCTGAAGCCGATGTCATTAACGTGCAAGCAGGCATGCCGGTGTATTTTAATATCATTGGTAATCCTGACCAAAAGTATGACGCTACCCTAAAAGCTATTGAACCTGCGCCCGAGAATATCAGTGATACCAGCTCTACTGATGCTGCTATCTATTATATCGGTTACATCGAAGTGCCAAACACTGAGCGCCGCTTTCGTATCGACATGACCGCACAGGTTTATATCGTTATTAATGAAGCTAAAAACGCGCTGCTTGTTCCTTCTGCTGCCCTACAACCTGCTAAAAACAGTAAAAGATCTACTGGCGACTCAAGTACTGATACTGATGTTTCTACTAGCGCAGGCGTGGTTCGCGTGCTCAAAGACAACGGCGAAGTCGCTGAACAACGCGTTACCGTTGGCATTAACAACCGCGTTAACGCCCAGATTTTAAGTGGATTAAGCGCAGGCGATGAGGTGATATTGAGTGAAGAAAAAGCAGGGGGTAGTCAAGGTGGTAGAGGAGGACCCCCTTTTTAACAGGTCATGTTAGCTAACGTACCAGTTAAGGTACTTAGATTCAGTTAGCTCCAGTGCTGTTGAACGTCTTGCAACCTTTAAGCTTAGAGCACTATAACTTTTAGACCCTTAGTGATTTTCTGATTTGATAATATAGGTCGTTGTATTCATGGATCCCCTAAAAACCAATGCCAATAGCGCAGCAACTGCGCCGCTGATGCAAGTCAAAGGCTTGATTAAAGAGTTTCGTGCAGGCGAGCAGACGATACGCGTGCTGCATGATATCGACCTCACTATTCATCAAGGCGAGATGGTCGCTATCATCGGGCAATCTGGCTCTGGTAAGTCTACTCTAATGAATATCTTGGGTTGCTTAGATCAGGCGACAGCAGGTGACTATAAGATTTATGGACAGCCTGTCAGCCGGCTTGATGCCGATGAGCTGGCGAAATTACGCCGCGAGCACTTTGGTTTTATTTTTCAGCGCTATCATCTGCTTGGCGATATTAATGCTCGTGATAATGTCTCTGTGCCTGCTGTTTATGCGGGGATGGATGGACAGGCTCGCAGCGAGCGCGCTGAACAGCTACTGTCAGATTTAGGTCTTGCGGATAAGGTCAATAATCGTCCGAATCAGCTCTCAGGCGGTCAACAGCAGCGGGTATCAATCGCTCGCGCGCTAATGAATGGCGGCGATATTATCTTAGCTGATGAGCCCACAGGGGCGCTCGATAGCAAGTCAGGCGAAGATGTCATGGCCATCTTGCATGACTTAAAGTCGCAAGGTCATACCATTATCATGGTCACCCATGACCCCGGTCTTGCCGAGCAGGCTGAGCGCGTCATTGAGCTCAAAGACGGCTATGTCATCGAGGACTATCGTACCAAGCATTATCAGCAAACGGCAGTTGATAATAGAGTGCAGCCAGAGCCTATACTCAACAGGCATCGTAAAGGCAAGATAAGTAGCTTTATTGATCGTTTGTTTGAAGCTTTTAAGATGTCCCTGCTCGCCATGCGCGCGCATAAAATGCGTACGCTTTTGACGATGCTCGGTATTATCATTGGTATTGCTTCAGTAGTCTCAGTCGTAGGGTTAGGTAAAGGCTCACAAGAGCAGATACTCGCTAATATTAGCTCATTGGGAACCAACACTATTACCGTAATAGACGGTTATCCATGGGGCGATCCTAGACGTCAGTACAATGACGACAATCTCACGCCTGAGGATGCGCAGGCGGTCGCTGATCAGCCTTATGTGACCAGCGTTAGCCCGCAGCTTGATAGTAACATGAGTGTACGTTATCGCAATGTACAAGAGGCGGCGAGTATCAGCGGCGTGGGGCAAGACTATCTTGACGTTAGTGGCGAGACGTTATCCCAAGGTCAAGGTTTCGATGAGCAAAGCATCTTAAAACGCACGCAAGATATTATTATTGATGACAATGCTAAGCAGACTTTCTTTGCTGATGTTGATAACCCTATCGGCGAAGTCGTGTTAATCGGTAGTGTACCCGGGCGAGTGATTGGCGTATTGGAACCTAATAACAGTGGCTTTGGCGGTCAAGTAGAGTCGCCTACCCTTTATATGCCTTATACGACCATGATGTCACGCTTAGTAGGTAGTCCCAATATTGAGCGTTTCGTCGCTTTAATCGACGACAGTATCTCCTCCTCCGCTGCTGAGTCTGCCATCTCCACCCTTATGGAAGGTCGTCACGGTACCGACGATTTTCGTATTCGTAACTCAGACTCTATTCGTCAAACGATTGAGTCAACGACAGGCACTATGACCTTACTTATCTCATCCATTGCTATCATCTCCTTGATCGTCGGCGGTATTGGGGTGATGAATATCATGCTAGTTTCAGTCACCGAGCGCACCAACGAGATCGGCGTGCGTATGGCAGTCGGCGCTCGTCAAAGCGACATTATGCAGCAGTTTTTGATCGAAGCCATCTTAGTCTGTATTTTAGGCGGCTTATTGGGTATCGGACTTGCCTTTGCTATCGGCGAGCTTATCAATAGTGTCGCTGGTGATAGCTTTAAAGTGATTTATTCTCCAACTTCTATCATTGCCGCCTTTGTTTGCTCAACTTTAATTGGCGTTATTTTTGGTTTTTTACCAGCGCGTAATGCGGCCAAGCTTGACCCAGTGGAAGCGCTGTCTAGAGATTAGATCTGTACTTATTGTTAGGCTCAAAAGATATAAACATTTCTAATAAAGTTGGTTAGTTTAAAAAATCTATAAAATTTACGCTCAAATCATAATTTTTGTTCCTCATGGGGTTGTAATTATCGCAGGAATATATATAATGTGCTCTCACGTTTAGGGATACAAATTATCTAGATGTGAATGAGAGAAAGCTTTGCGAATGACTTAATGTTTAAACTTAAGTTGTTAGTATAATCTTTAGAATTTTCCCTTTAAGGAAAATTCTCTTGCGAGACTAAAATTGCAGTGCAATTTTTTAACGTCTCTCAGGACCGATAGCTCAGTTGGTAGAGCAGTTGACTTTTAATCAATTGGTCCCGCGTTCGAGTCGCGGTCGGTCCACCATTTTTAGTAGTACGCTTATTAAGTATTCTGCCCTATTCGGTATTAGCTTAATAAGTTTGGTTTTAAATAATTTTCCTCTTTCAGGAGATTATTCTTGCAGAGCTAAAAAAGCAGTGCTTTTTTTAGTCAGATATCGTTAAGGTATCAAGTTTTAGGAAATCCTATTTAAAGGATTTCCCTTACGAAGCTAAAATTGCAATGCAATTTTTTCATGCTTCTCAGGACCGATAGCTCAGTTGGTAGAGCAGTTGACTTTTAATCAATTGGTCCCGCGTTCGAGTCGCGGTCGGTCC